>JAAYBR010000032.1 GCA_012730045.1 Candidatus Hydrogenedentota bacterium
CCGAGGAAAGCGTCCGCGAACAGTACGCGGAGACCGTCAAGCCCATGGCCGACCGATGGTGCCGCCCCACCCGCGCCCACGCGGACCTCGTCCTCAACGGCGCGGACCCCGTGCCGGAGAATGTGGCGAGGATTGTGGAGTGGCTGCGCGGGGGGAAGGGAGTGGGGAGTCTGTAGTCCGGAGTCCGGAGGGAGGAAGGCGGTGGGGAGGGCGCCGTGGAACGGGCCGAGGGGAACGCGGCTTGCAGCGGGCTTTCACACCCGGGGCGGGGAATCTCCGGGCACTTGCGGGGACGGAGGGCGGTGTGTCACTGTTTGGCTTTCCCGGCGGCCGCGGGGGTGCCGTCGTCCCGACGAAAGGTTGTTTAATGCCCGCATCCGAACGCAGGAAGAGACTCCTTGCGGCCTTGGCGCTGGTGGTGTGCTCGTTTTTCTTTGTGTTTCTGGTCTGCGAGGCCGCGTTCCGGATCAAGGGCGCGCTGGGTCCCGTGCCGTTGAGCCCGGAATTGGAGCGCGACGGGGAGCGCGGCTGGCGGACGCGCCCGAACTTCCATTTCTCCGGTGTGAAGAGGGATGCGGCGGGCGCCGAACACCCCGTGGAGATCGTCACCGACGCGAACGGGTTTCGCGCGTTCGGCGACCCCGGTTCCGCCAAGTGCCGCGTGCTCTTCATCGGCGACTCTTTCACCTTCGCCAAGGACGTGAGCCAGCCGGAGCCCTTCCACGCCGTGGCGGGCAGGATGCTCGATTTGGAGGTCTTCGCCTACGGCGCCGACGGCTACGGAACGCTCCAGGAGTATCTGGTGCTGGACGCGTGGATGGACCGGATACGGCCCCATGTCGTGGTCTGGCAGTTCTGCAGGAATGACTTCATCGGAAACCAGCCGGAACTCACGCGCGCAAGCGCCAAGAACCAGTGCCATGTCGCCCAGCCGTTTCTCTTTGCGGACGGGTCCATTCGCCGCATCAACCCGGGCGAGGGCCGGTGGTCGCAGGGAGTCCGCCCCCTCCCCTCGGCGCTTCTCCGCTCGCTGGCCTACCGCCTGGACAACCGGAACGGCTTTCCCACCCCGGAGAGCACCGTCGAGAACATCATCGAGAGAGAGGGGCCCCAGTTTCCGCCTTTCCAGCGGGCGGTGGAGACCACGGAGAGGCTGTTCGAGATAATCCGGGTGCGCTGCGGCGAGACGCCCCTGCTTGTGTTTGACGTGGAGGCCCGGGAGCCGTATTCGGAGGCGTTCCGTGACATCTGCGTCCGCCGGGGGCTCGTGCGGGTGGAGGGTGTCGCGGAAGCCGTTCAGCGGGCCGCCGCCTCCGGATCGGTGGTCTTTGCCGAGGATGGGGGGCATTGGAACGCGGAGGGCCACCGGATCTGCGGTGAGCTGCTGGTGGAGGCGCTCCAGCCCCTCTGCCAGGCGCGCCGAAGCGCGCCGTCTCCGGAGGGCCGGCGGTAGGGCGAAAACGCGGCGGCCCGCGCCCGTCAGGCGATGCGGATGGCGGTGGAGAGGGCGCCGCGGAACTGGTCGAGGTGGACGCGGCAGGATTCGGGGGTGGTGTCGCGGGCGTCGGGGGGGAGGAGGTCCTCGACGACGACCCCCTGCGCGCCGAGGCGGGCGGCGCGGCCCATGAGGGCGACGTCGGCGCAGCCGTGGACGATGATCCCGGCGCGAAGCTCCTGGTAGCGGAGGTATTCGCCGAGGAGTTTGACGCGCTCGGTGACGGGTCCTGCGGCGGCCGCGCCGCCGCCGGGCTCGGCGGACAGGAGGACCACGCGGTCCACCAGCGGAAGAAGATAGTCCGCCTTGGTCAGGGGGGTGCAGGGGAGCATCGCGATGCCGGGGGACACGCCGAGGTCGCGCAGGCGCCCGAGGGCGCGGTGGGGGTGGGGGCAGCCCTCGAGCTGGAGGGTGACCCGGGCGCAGCCGAGCCCCGCGAGGGCCTCCAGCACCGCCGACCCGCCGCACACGGGGACGTGCAGATGGCAGGGCAGGGCGGACGCGGCGGCGGCGGCCCGGACGGTGTCGGCGCCCAGCCCGCGCAGGGGCGTCTCAGACGGGTCGCCCAGGGGCATGAACCATTCGTCGGCGCCCGTGTCCCCCCGGAGAAACGGCTCCAAGTGAAGCTGGGGAAGGGACGCCGCGGACAGGGAAATCTTCGGTAGGGAATTGGCCACCTCTGTCTTCTCCTCTTGACGAAACCGGTCACTCAGCGGGATAGGCCGCCAGAAACGCGTCCACCGCGGCCGCCAGCGGCATGCTGGGCTGGGCCCCCTCGCTCTTGGCGGCCAGCGCCCCGGCGGCGTTCGCAAAGCGCAGGGTGTCGCGCATGCGGGCGGGGTCCCACCGCAGGGCGAGGGCCGCCGTGAAGGCGTCGCCCGCCGCGGTGGTGTCCACGGCCTCCACCGGGAACGCGGGGACGTGCAGCTCGCCCGTCGGGCCGAGGTAGTAGGAGCCGCGGTCGCCGAGCTTGAGGACCACGTGGTCCACGCCCATGTCGAGCAGCTCCTGGGCCGCCTTGTGCACCCCGTCCATCGTGTCCACGGCGATGCCCGTGAGGGTCTCGGCCTCCGTCTCGTTCGGCGAGACAATGTCGGCCAGGCACAGCATGTCAGGGGACAGGTTCCGCGCGGGGCCGGCGTCGAGGATGGCGAGGGCACCGCACTCGCGGGCCATGCGCAGGGAGGCCTCGACGGTGCCCAGGGGGGTCTCCAGCTGGAGCAGGACGGCGTCGGCGTCCTGGAACACCTCGCGCCGCTCCAGCACGTCGGAGGCGCGCAGGCAGAAGTTCGCGCCCGAAGCCACCACAATGCTGCTTTCCCCGGACTCGCCCACCAGGATCATCGCAACCCCCGTGGGGGCGTCGGAGACGGTGCGCACGTGCGACACGTCCACCCCGGAGGCGGTGAGGCCGTCCAGCTGCTGGCGGCCGAAGAGGTCGTCGCCCACGCAGGCGATGAGGGAGACCTCGCCGCCGAGCCGCGCCGCGGCCACCGCCTGGTTCGCGCCCTTGCCGCCCGACACCGTCTGGAAGGACTGGCCGATGACGGTTTCACCGGAGCGGGGCATGCGGGACACCCGCAGAACCAGGTCCATGCTGGAGCTTCCGACGACCAAGACCTTTCTCGCGTCCATGAGGCTCATCCTTCCACCTGTTGCAGTGTCCGGCCGCGGCAAGCAGCCCCCTTCTTGCCGTCACGGGGATTATAGCAACCGGAACCCGGGACCGCAATGCGGGGGATCAGACCCCTCCAACGGGCAAGACAGCGGTCAGCATCGGGCAGGCTGCGCGAAAGCGCGGAACAACGCGCACCGTCCTGGGCGGAACGCCCCTCCCCCGCGGAGGAGACGGGCATGGCGTTGAAAAAGAGGGCGCCGCCGGGATCAACCGGGTGCCCGTTCCACCAGGAGGAGGAGTCCGCCGTCGAAGGGCGCGTAGGTGAGCAGGTGCCCGCTTTTCAGGACGCGCTCGCGCAGGGCGAGGACGTGGGGCGGGCGGCGGGTGTGCTCCCACCAGGACTCGACATACCAGACGCGGCGCGCGCCCGCCAGCGCCTCGTCCACGGGCACGGGCATGGCACCGTAGAACTCCCAGGCGTTCGGGTTGGGAAAAGAGCCGAGGAATCCCTCCAGCTCCGCGGGGTCGCCGTAAATGCACTGCTGGGGGATGTTCCGTCCTTGCAGATAATGCCGGAGGGGCAGCAGGGTGAAGTGGCTGGCGTGCAGCACCCGGTCGCCCGGCTGAAACCCGTCGGCGATCCGGCGGGCGGCGGCGCGGTTGTCGGGCTTGTAGCGCACCCCCATGAGGTGGGTGTCCAGGGGGTGGATGCGCTGGGCATGCTCGTCCGCCACGGTCACCCCCATGAGGGCGAGCAGGACGGCCCAGACAACGGCCCGCAGGGGACGGCGCGGCAAGGCGGCGATCCCCAGGGCGACCACGCCGCAGTAGACGGCGCCCGCAAAGAGGAACTGCCGGTGCTCGTAGTAGGGCACCCGGGGAAACTGCCAGAAGAGCAGGTTTCCCGCCACGGGAAACACCACGAGCAGAAACGCCATGCCCGCGCGCCGGGGGTCGCGCCGCAGGCTCCAGAGGCCGGCGAGAAAGAGCGCGAGAGAAACGGCCAGGAGCGGCCAGTACACCTCGCGGCGGTCCGTGAACCCCGCGAGGAAGGTCTTGAAGGTGATCAGAAACTGCTTTGCGTCCGGATGGATGGTGTAGACGTTCGTGATGCTGGCGATCAGTCTTCCGGCCCGGGCGGCCATGAGGAGCATGGGCAGGCTCAGGAGGCCGGCGGCGGCGTTGGCGAGAAACCACCCCGGAAGCAGGTGCCACCGGAACAGGACGGCCCATCCGCCCGTCAGCGCAAGGGTGAGCAGCACCCACGCGGCAAAAAAATGGTTGTACATGCCCAGCGCGCCCGCGAGGGCGTAGGCGGCCCACCAGCCGGGGCGGTTCCCCTCCAGCGCGCGGTCCAGGCAGTACCATGCCGCCAGGGCGATGAGCAGCATGGAGGCATAGGGCCTGATTTCGTGGGCGTACATGATTTGAAAGGGCGACAGGGCGCAGAGCAGCGCCCCGCCGAAGGCGGCGCCCGGGCCGAGAACACGGCGAAAACAGGCGAAGGCCAGCGCCACCGCCGCGGTGGAGAAAAGCAGGGGAATGACGTGGACGAGCGCGTCGTGGGCACGCGTGGCGCGGTCCAGCCCCAGCCACGGCCCGAGCACACGGTTGGGCAGCACCGCCAGCCAGGTGAGCAGGGGCGGATCGTTGGTCCGGCCCCAATCAAGCGCGTCCAGGGGGGACGCCAGGGCGTCCGCGAGCAGCGTCGTGGCCCCCTCGTCATACCAGAGGCTCCGGTCGCCCAGGCCCCACAGGCGGACCGACAGGGCGATCCCCACCGCAAGGAGCAGAAGGACGGCGGGGCGGACCCCGCGCCGTGGGCTGTGTTCGTTCCGGGCCATGCCCCCTACTTTACCAGAGTCAGCCAGTAGCGGAAAGCATCCCAGTAATTCCGCAGGACCACGGGGTTTCTCGCCCGCCAGAGGGCGCGGGCGATGTAGCGGGGCCGGAGGTAGTAGCGGCGATAGGCGGACCGGATGACCCGCGAAACCTGCTCCGCGTCCCGGTAGCCTTTGGGCACATAGACCGGCTGGTGCATTTCCGTGCCCGGGGGCACGAGGGTGCCCTCAAGGGCCGCCAAGTCGCCCAGGGCCGTGCCCGCGCTGGGATGGTAGGGGTAGAAGATCATCCAGTCTATGTTCAGTTCGCAGGCGAAACGGATGGTCTCCTCGGCGATCTCCGGCGTGTCGCCGGGCATGGCGAAGATGAACGACCCGCGGATTTCCATGCCCGCGGCCTTCGCCCATTTCACGGCCTGCCGCGCCTGGTCCAGGGTGATGCCCTTTCGGATCGCGTCCAGCATGCCCTGGTTGCCCGACTCAAAGCCGTAATAGACGTTGTAGCAGCCCGAGCGCGCCATGCGCCGCAGCATCTCCTCCGTCACCGTGTTCACCCTGCCGAACACCGTCCAGGTGAGGTTCAGCCGCTCCCCGTCCAGCAGGTCGCAGAAACGGGACACCCACTTGCCGTTGATGCAGAAATTGTCGTCCCAAAAAATGACCTCGCGGATGCCGCGCGCGGCGAGCCGCCTCAATTCGTCCACCACGTTCTCCGGGCTGCGGCGGCTGTACGGGGCGGCATAGCACCCCCCCTGAAAGCAGAAACGGCACTTGCCGTAGGGGCAGCCGCGGGACGTGATCACCGTCGTCGCGGGGCGGCGCCGGCACTGGTTGGGCAGGGGCGCATACAGGCGGTCCTCATAGATGTGCCGCGCGGGGTGCGGCAGGAGGTCCTGGTCGCGCAGGGGGGGGCGGACAGGGGTGGTCACGGGCCGTCCGTCCGGCCCGCGGTAGAGGAGCCCTTTCACCGTGTCGAGCGGCCGGCCGTGTTCGAGGGCCCCCAGCAGTTCCGCCAGCGTCTCCTCGCCCTCGCCGGGCACCAGAATGTCCACGCCGGGAAAATCCGCGAGCGCGCTGTCGAAGAAGGAGGTCACATGCGGGCCGCCCATGATGACGGGCAGGCCGGGCCGCGCCTCCTTGAGCAGGCCGGAGATCCTTCGGGCGGCGTCGGCGAGCTGGGTCAGGCAGGAGATGCCGACGGCGTCGGGTTCCAGGTCCAGCACCCGTTTCACGGCGGCGGCCTCGTCCAGGTTCAGCGCCTGGGCGTCCACAAAGGCCGCCGTGTGCCCGGCCGCCTCCGCGGAGGCGGCCAGATACCCCACGCCCAGCGGGGGCAGAATGCCCCGGCGCAGCACGCCGCCGCCGCCGTACGATTTCACCAGCTCGTACGAGGGCATGACAAACACAATCTTCATGAGCCGCTCCGGTTGGGGCGCCCGCGGGGGCGCCGCAAACACCTACTATAGTGTCTCCGCCCGGTGGAACAACACTCCGGGGGCCGGGTCCCTTCCCGGGCGTCAGGCGCGCAGACGGTCCAGGGGCAGGGTGATGAGCACCTGGCAGCCGCCGCCGCCAGGGGCGGAGGTCATCTCGATGGCGCCGCCGTGCTCCTCGATGACCCCGCGGGTGATGGACAGGCCGAGTCCGGTGCCGCCGGGCTTGGTGGTGTAATAGGGGTCGAACACGCGCTCCAGGGCCTCGCGGTCGAGGCCGGGGCCGTCGTCGCGGACCTCCACCTGGCAGGCCGTCTCGGTCACGCGGGAGAACAGGCGCACGCGCCCCCCCTCGGGGCAGGCCTCCAGCGCGTTGAGCAGGACATTGAGCACGGCGCGGCTGATGTGGCGGGCGTCGAGCATGAGCCGGAGCCCGCCCGCGCCGCATTCCGCCGTGAGCCGCACGCCGCGCTGGTCGGCCTCGCGGCCCAGCAGGCCGACGCATTCCTGGAGCAGGGCGTCGAGGTCCACGGGCTCGGGGTGCAGCTCCGTCTCCCGCGCGAGGGAGAGGAACCCCGACACGATCTCCTCGAGCCGGCCCACCTCGTTGCGGATGGTGCGCAGGGACCGGGCGGGGGGGGAGTCCGGGTCGCCGAGCTGCTCCACGGCGTGGCCGGAGAGGAGCTTGATGGCGTTGAGGGGGTTGCGCACGTCGTGGGCGACGCCCGCGGCGAGCGTGCCGAGGGCGGAGAGGCGCTGGGCCTGGCGGAGCCGCGCCTCGACGGTCTCCTTCTCGCGCAGGGACTCGATCATGCGGTTGAAGGTGGTTTCCAGGGCGAGGACCTCGCCGGAGGCCCCGGAGGTGGCCACGGGCTCGAGATGCCCCGAACCGACGGCCGCGCAGCTCTCGGCGAGCCGCCGCAGGGGGTGCAGGGCCTTCCAGATGAACCAGACCATGGCGCCCAGGGCGAGCAGGAACACCGCCGTCACGGCGAGGAGGTAGCGGCTGGTGAAGGCGTGGAGGATTTCCGTCTGCGGCACGATGGTCATGGAGGCGGTGAGGAGCACGGTCCGCCCCTCGCTGGTGAGGGGCACGCGGGCCACGCGGAGGAAGCTGCCGTCCCGCTGCCGCTCGATGGTGAAGGTGGCGCCGGGCTCCTCGGCCGCCGGGCGGTCCTCCAGGCGGATGTCGAAGCCCTTGTGCAGGTCCATCAGCTCGCCCTCGAGGGCCTGATAGTCCCCCTGGAAACCCTCGTCCAGACGGAGTTCCAGGCTCCGCGCGATGTCGAGGGTGCTCGCCTCCATCTGCACCGCCGCCTCGTGGAAGAAGTACCGCGCGATCACCACCACGGCCGCGAACAGACACAGCAGCAAGACGCCGCACAGCACGACCACGCGCAGGAAGAGGGTGTTCCGCCAGCGCGCAAGGGGCGGGGAAAGCGGGGCCGGGGTCTCGTCGGGGACACGGACGCTCATGGCGCGGGCGGCGGGGCGATCCCGAGGAATTGCATGATTTCCTGGATGTCCACCCAGGCCTTCGCCTTCTCGCCGGGGCTCCGCAGCAGGTAGGCGGGATGGTAGGTCACGCGCAGGGGGATGCCGTGGTAGGTGTGCCACACGCCGCGCAGGCTGCCGACGGTGGCGTTGGTCTTGAGAATGGTCTGGGCCGCCGTGCCGCCGAGGGCGCAGATGACCTTCGGCCGCAGCAGGTCGAGCTGGCGCAGGAGGAAGGGCTCGCAGCAGGCCACCTCCTCCGGGTTCGGCGTGCGGTTGTCCGGCGGGCGGCACTTGAGCACGTTGCAGATGAAAACGCTCCCGCGGGGGATCTTCATGCCCTTCTCGATAATGTCCGTCAGGAGGTGGCCCGCCCGCCCCACGAAGGGGCGGCCCTGCGCGTCCTCGTCCGCGCCGGGCGCCTCGCCCACAAAGACCAGGTCCGCGTTCGGGTTGCCCTCGCCGGGCACCGTGTGGCGGCGCGTGGCGTGGAGCGGGCAGGCGGTGCACCCCCGCACCTCGTCGGCGATGCGCTCCAGCCCGTCCGGCGGCCCGCACGCGGCGGCGGCCCGCGGCGGCGCGGGCGCGGTGGACAGCCCCTCCAGCAGGCGGGCGGTGTGGCGCGACAGGCGCACCTTGGGCGGCGTGCCGCGCGCCGCCTTCTTGGCGAGGCTCCGCACGTCCTCCACCGCCTCGGCGTAGAGTTCTTCGGGCGTTCTGGAAGCGTCGGTCATGGGGGTACTCCGGGTGCCCATGATAGCACGGCCCCGCCCCCCGGCGGGAAGCCGGGCCGGGCTCTGCCATCCGACCGATCGGTCGGATCCGTCGGATCGGTCGGAGGAGTCCTCTCCCCTGCTCCGCCCCCCTCCACCTCCCCCGCCCGCGCATGCCGCCATTCCCCGGGGTTCGCGTGGCCGTCGCGGTCGCCATCGGCGCCGGGGTCGGGCGGCGGCGGCGGGGCGGGAGACCGTCATTTGCCCCCCGTGCGCGGCCGCGTCGTTTGACATGTTCCGGGTTCATGCGCCACAATGCAAATCCGCCGTGGAGCAGCGTTTCGGGCTTTTCGGCAGTCAGGAGGCTCTTCTGTGAATCGTCTGCGTGTGTTTCTCGCCATCGCGGCCAAGCCCGTGTTTCTGCTCCCGCAAGTGGCCCCCCCGATGGGCCTGCTCTATCTGGCGGCGTATCTGCGCGAGAAGTTTGACACCGACATCCGCATCGTCAACCAGCGGAAGGACAACTGTTCGGTTGAAGAGCTCGCAAAGCACGCCGTGGACTTCGGGGCGGACGTGGTGGGCATCAGCGCCCTGACGCCCTCGGCGCACGAGGTTCCCCCCCTGACCTGCATGATTCGGAAGGGTCTTCCCAACGCCCTGATTGTGCTTGGCGGCCCGAATGTCACGGCTTCGGGCGCCGACGCGATGGCGGGCACGGAGGCGGACGCCGCCGTGTCGGGGGAGGGGGAGCTGACCTTGGAGGCGCTGATAAACGCATGGTTCGACGGCGGCAGGGACCTGAGCAAAATACCAAACCTGATGTGGCGCGCCCCGGACGGCTCTGTGGTGAGGAATCCCGGCGAGACGCCCCTCGTAGAGGACCTGGACTCGCTTCCGTTTCCGGCCTATGACCTCATAGACATGAAAGACTACTGGAAGTCCCTGTCGTTCACGCCGATCCCGCACCGGAAGTACATTTCGCTGTTCACAAGCCGGGGCTGCCCCTACAAGTGCATCTATTGCCACCGCGTGTTCGAGAAACGCTTCCGCGCCCATTCGGCCGGGCGCGTCGTTGACGAGATAGAGCACTATGTCAAGACCTACGGCATAGACACGGTGGAGATACTGGACGATGTGTTCAATCTTGACAACCGGCGCGTGATCGAGATCGCCGAGCTCATGAACCGGCGCAACATCAAGGTGCACATCACCGCGCCAAACGGGGTCCGCGCAGACATCTTCAAAGAGGAGACGATGGACGCGCTGGTCGGGGCCGGACTGGATTTCTGCTCGTTCGCCCTCGAGTCGGGCTCGCCGCGCATCCAGGAGCTCATGGGGAAGCGGCTGAACATCCCGAAGTTCCTGCAGACCATGGAATGGGCGAGCCGCCGGGGCGTGTTCGTCCACTGCTTCAACATGCTGGGCTTTCCAACGGAGACGGCGGAGGAGATGCAGCAGACCATTGACGTGTGCCTCAATTCCAAGACGCACACCGCATCCTTCTTCACCGTGACGCCGTATCCGGGAACCGCGCTTTACCGCCTGGCCATGGAAACCGTGCCCGAAAGGATGACCGCCCTGGATTACCGCGACATAGAGTTGTCCAACGTGCGCATCAACCTGTCGGCGGTTCCGGACAACGTTCTGTTCGCCTATCAGCGCAAAGCCCAGCGGACTTTTTACATGCGGCCGTCCCGCATATGGCGCATCCTTCGGGACCATCCGCAGCGGACCTCCCTGCTGGGGTACGGCATGCAGTTCCTGCTGCGTGCGAACAAGCAATTGCTTGGCGGCGGCGGTTCATAGCCGGAGCGCGCGGCGGAACCCGGCCCCCCGGTGGGAAGCCGGACCGGGCTCTGCCATCCGACTGATCGGTCGGATCCGTCGGATCGGTCGGAGGAGTCCTCTCCCCTACTCCGCCCCCTCCACCTCCCCCGCCTGCGCGTGCAGCCATTCCTCGAGGTTCGTGTAGCCGTCGCGGTCGTCGTCGGCGCCGGGGGCCGGCGGCAGCTCCAGCGGACGGCGCGTGGCGGCGTCCTGGGGCATGCCGCCGACCTGCTCCTGGCTGTCAATAATGCGCCCCGCGCCGGTGCGGACCTCGTCCACGACCCGGGTGTCCACCGCGTCGCGGTCCGCCGGGCGCGCGCCCGCATGGGCCAGCACCCAGTCCGCCACCGTGGCGGCGGGGCGCACAGTGAGCGGGGAAACGCGCACCGGTGAGTCCTCCAGCCGCGCGAGGTTCACACGCCGGGTGGACCAGGCCCACTCGCCCCATTCGGCGCGGCCCGGGCACAGGTTGTCGAACATGCCCACGACGGCCGTGCGCTGGGTGTGGACGTGCACCGTGACCAGGGGCACCCCGCGGCGCGTGTCCGGTCCCGGTTTTAGCACGTTGCCCATGAACGCCGTGAGGGAGGGGCCGGACGAATTGTAGTCGCCGACGTGCATCGCGTTGCGGCGCGGGTTGTAGACCAGGTTGTTGACCACCAGCGCGCTGACGTCGCCCTTCACATAGGGGTTGCGCTCGTCGTTGTGCGCGAAGAGGCACCCGGCGACGGCGATCCGCCGGCCGTGGTCGCCCAGGAGCAGGCCCTTGGAATGCTCGCCCTCCGGGTGGATGGAGTGCGACAGGTTCTCCGAGAAAATGCAGCCGCTGAAGGTCACATCGCGCACGCCCGCGCCCCAGTGGCTCGCGCCCTCGTCCACCGCCCAGCCCACCGAGCAGTGGTCCACCACCACGTTGAACGCCTGACCGTCCCCGCCCGGATAGACCGACAGGCCGTCGCGGGCGTCCCCCGGCGGGCCGGGCATCCGGTCGCCCACGCGGATGCGCAGATGCCGCACCAGCGCGTCGTGCGTGGCGATGACCAGCCCCGCCCCCGTCAGCGTGATCCCCGGCGGGGGCGCGGTCTCGCCCGCCACGGTCACAAAGGGGTGCGGGATGGTCAGCGGCTCCGACAGGCGGATGACCCCGCCCGCCTCGAACACCACCACGCGCGGCCCCGGCGTCTCCAAAGCGGCGCGCAGCGTGCCGGGCCCGGCGGACTCCAGCGACGTGACGCGCAGCACCGCGCCACCGCGCCCGGCGGGCGTGTCCGTGCCGAAACCCTCCGCGCCGGGAAACACGGGCAGCGCGCCCGACAGGTCGCGCACGGCGTCCCGCAGCCCGGGCGACCCCGCCAAGTTCGGCGGAAACACCAGCGACGGCACCACGAGCAGCGCGGCCATCCCCGCCGCCGCGAGAACGCCCAGAACTGTCAGCACCCGTTTGCCAGTCACTCTGTTCTCTCCCATGGTGGTCATTCCGTGCCGGCACGGAAGGCGGATGTGGGGCGGCGTTTCGAACGCAGACCGTCAGCTTAACAGGGGAAAGCCCTTCGGTCAACCGAGAGGAAACTCCGCCAAGAACGACCTCAAGCAACCGGTCGGAGGAGGTGGGAAGCAAGGAATTTCAAAGAACCACGGCGTCAAGTGGTGACTTTAATCCGCAGGCTTGGGTCAGTTTCGTGTTCCTCGATGATTTTGTTGTACTCCGCAACAAGCTGGGCGGCCGTGGCTTTCCTTCCGGCACCGCCGAACTTCCCAATTTCATAGAGATTTCCCGCCAGGAACTGCTCCGCCTCGAAAACGTCCACCCGGTCCGCAATGCCTTCCAGCTCCGCCTGCCCTTCCGCCATCGCCGCGCCCTTTGCCGTGGTGATGATCACGGGTTTGAGGCCGTTGGCCAGATTCTTATCGCATTTCTGCATCAGGGCTTCCGATGGCAGCATCGTGACATGTATCGCCACATCCTCAACGATGAAATCTCCGGGCCTTCCAGAAGGATCATCCGCCACGCTGGCCCCATGGTGTTCAACTCCGGCAGGCAAAAGAAGCGTCAGTTTTGCCCCGACAAGATGCTGGAGCATGGTTCCCGCGAAGGTGGTTCCCGGAAACTGCGACTGTCTCTTCTGTGCCTGGGCCAGCAAATCCCTTACCACCGCCCGCAGCGACTTCGACGTGTCATAGTTCAGAAAGAACGGCCCCGCCGCAAAAAATGCCCTCACCCGTTGAACCCACCACTCTTCAATGAATGTGAGATCAGCCTCTTTCTTCGAGTGCAGGTTGTTCAGAAAGGCAACATACTTTTTCATGTTGCCGACGCTTCCGCGGCTTGTCCTTCCACCCTCTTCGGCCAGTGTCCGGATGATGCCGTGGTCCTTTAAAATGGACTGCACCGCCGCCTTTCCCAGCCCCGCGACCTGCCCCCCGGCATCGGTAAGAAGCTCGTCAGGTGCCAGGGGTAGTCCCACGTCCCGCGCGTGCCGGGTGACCACTAGGGCCACACACAGCGGCCCTTTCCCCCTCATTCCTTCTTTTTCCGCGAATTCCCGCAGCCTCTTGTCCAGATTCACATTCACACTCGTTTCTCCCCGCGATGTCAGCCAGTGGGGCAAGTAAATGTTGTGACAGGTAGCGAACCACGGGGACGACAACCGCGTCCCCCATGGCCCTGTAGCCATCGTTGTAAGTGCCCGGAATCTTGTACCCCTCACGGACTCCCATCAGGGCGGCCGCCTCCCGAACGGTCAGCAGGCGTGTCCCAAGCTTGCCGTCACGCCTGATAACCAGGAACTGCCGGCTGCTCCCCCCCTCCGGAGTGCGGAGACAACCCGCCACTCCGTCAAAACGCAGTTCCAACACCTGCCGTCCGTTGCGGACCCGTTTGTATCCTGGAAAAACGGACAGCCGCTTTTCATGCTCGATCTTCTTGCGATGCGTCTCCGGAACAAGCGCCAAGACATGGCTGCTCTTGTCTTCGACGTCCATCGGGGCGTCAAAATCAATCAAATCCTCCAGGGAGACCTTTCTGCGGGGGGGAGGCGGCAAGTGCCACCACACCCAGTCCTTCAGTCCCTTCGCGGCGTTTTGCACCGGGCGGGGATGGCACCACGTTGGTCTCGCCGTCTCCATGCACCGGGTATCCACGTCACGCTTTACAGCGACCACAAACACCCGCTTGCGGGACTGGGGCACCCAATGAACCGCGTCGAGAAGAAGCGCCCCAACCTTGTACCCCCTTTCGACCAGGGCATTGTGCAGCAGACGGTAATGCGCCCCTCCCTCCGCGGACACGAGTCCCGCGACGTTCTCCGCGGCCAGCACAGGGGGTCTGCGTTCGCCCATCTCATCCATGATGCGAAGCCAATGCCAGACCAAACCGCTTCTCTCCGCGGAGATGCCCCGCATATTGCCCGCCAGAGAAAGGTCCTGGCAGGGGAAACTGGCCCAAGACAGCTCCGCTTCCGGCAGACGCTCGCCCTTAACACCCTCAATGGGCCCCAGCGTGAACGCCTTCCAGGAATGGTTGGCGCAGAAGACTGCGGCCTTTTTCTCGCAGATGTCATTTGCCCAGATCGTCGCAAAAAACGGACTCAGGCCCTCGGAAACGAGACCGCTCCCCGCGAAGAAATCCAACGCGGTTCTGCTGTTTCCCACTTCGCTCATGCCAAGATGCTTTCTGCGGCCTTGCCGCTGTCAATCCGGACGCTGCACACTGTCGGGTGCCGCCATGAAGCTTGGCCCCGGCTTCCGCTCCCAATATATCACATGGCAGGGCTGGGCACCCCGTGAGCGCGGGTGCGTGCCGAATTATAAGGAGTTTACGGAGTTTATCGAAAAAACCTAAACTCGCTAAACTCCTTATAATTCCAGAAGCCGGAAGGCTGGCCCGGAGGGCGGGTTTCTATGTAACCTGCTGCCAATAAGTCGGTTACTTTGGTTTGTTTCCCTCGTACATGAACACCCTGGCCGACGGTCGTTCGGGCAGGAGGAGGGGAAGCCCCTGCTCCGTGAGGGCGCGGCCGGTCAGGGACTGGGATTCTCCGGTGTCGAGGTCGGTGACGGTGTAGGCCGCCGCCGGGTCGAGGCCCCGGAGGGGGACGCGCGCGGATTCGTAGATGCTTTCCGTGCGGCGGAAGGCGCGGACCACGCCGCCGCCCAGGTCCGGACGGTCGAACTGGAGGACCATCCAGGCGTTCTCCTCGCGGGTGTACGGGGTCAGGGGATGGAAATCGCCGAGGAGGTAGGGCGCGATGCGCCGGTGTTCGGCGGTCATCTTCCGCAGAAGCGCAAAATCGGTTTTCTCCACGCCGGCGGCGGCGGGGCCGAAGGACATCTCGGGGGCCATGCTGCTGCGCCACCAGTAGGCGTCGTGGTCGTAGATGACGCCCGTGCCGTGGTAGGGGATCCACAGGGACAGGCCGTAGCTGAGGCACTGCTGGCCCGCCTCGGACCAGTACCAGTCGCTGCGGAGCAGGGGCACGGCGCGGCGGAGGGTCTCCAGGTCGTTGCGGCGGCCGCCGGAGGCGCAGGAGTCAATGAACATGTCCGGCCGCCGCGCGCGCAGGGCGTCCCAGTAGGCGAGGTAGCCCTCGACGTGCCGGATCTCCGTGAGGCCCCGCCGGTCCTCCGTGTCGGCGCCGCGCCAGAAGGGCAGCGGGTCCATGTTGAAGTCCTGCCGGTAGTGGTCAATGCCCTCCGCGTCCATGAGCCCGGCGACATGGTCCGTCAGCCATTCGCGGCAGGCGGGGTTGCCCAGGTCGAGGAGCCCGCCCTTCCGGCCGCCGTGGACCCATTCCGGACGCTCGTCGGCCAGCCAGGTGCCCGCGTGGACCCGTTCCGGCTCGAACCACACCAGCACGGACTTCCCGTGGGCGTGGACCAGGTCGCTGAGTTCGCGCAGGCCGCCGGGAAAGCGCCCCCGGTCCACCTCCCAGGTGCCGGTCTTGGGCCAGCCGGGGCCGTCGCAGGGGTACCATCCCGCGTCCTGCCACCAGCAGGTGAAGTCCACCTGCTCCGCCAGATGCCGCTCGATAAAGGCGCGCTCGGAGGCCGCCACGGTCATGAGGCCCGGGTAGTAGTTCCCGTTGCAGAGCGACCGCATCGGCGCCAGCGGCCTGCCGCCGGGGGCGGGGGTGTTGTGCGCCAGCATCCACGCGCGCCAGACGTTCTGCGCGCGGAGCCAGTCGCCCGTGTAGAACTGAAGCACCACCAGCGGCCCGCGCACCGCCTCGCCGGGGTGCAGGATGAAGTGCGCGTCCTCCTGCCCGCCGGAAATCCGGAGCGTCTCCCCGTCGTCGCGGGTGAAGTCCGCCGCCCACTGCCCGGGCCAGCCCAGCGCGCAGATCACGCCCCCGCCGCCCCACGCGATGTTGAACCCGGGGAAGACCTCCTGCGTGGGGCGGCCGCCCGTGCAGGCGAGGCGGACGCGCTCCTTCGGCGGCAGCGGCGTCTCCAGGGGCTCATAGCTGGCGCTGGTGCAGTTGTCGCCGCGGATGCCGCGCATCAGGAACTCGCTGTGCGGGTCGCGGCGGAACGCCGTGTCCACGGCCCGGACATTCTCCAGCAGCGGCGTGTCCGCCGCGCCGGTGTTCCGGAAATGCAGCGTCCACTCCACCGTGGGGAAGTCGAGATACCGCACCCCGTCGCAGCGGACCTCCAGCCCCGTCTCCGGGTCCGTCCAGGTGGCGGTGTGGCGCGCGCGGCGCGCGTCCGGCGCCTCCGTGGCGCGGGTCACCGTCCACGACGGCAGCAGGTCCGCCGACGCCTTCCCGCCGCAGGTGAACGAGAAGAACGGCGCGCCGTCGAAGCCCGGCGCGGTGCGGTCGCGCAGGGGCAGGTCGCCCAGTCCCACCACGGACCCGTCGGCGCACACCACCCGCGCGTCCGCCCAGTCCCCCTGGTCGCAGGCGTTGCCGTCGCCGCCGTCGCCGAGGCCCAGCGTGAAGACCCGCGCGCCGCCCAGGTCCGCCGACACCTCCGCCGCGGGCCCGGCCTCCGTAAGCGTGCCCGACGTCCACACCGTGCGGTCCCCCACGGAAACCGCAAACACAACGCTGCCCCTGCCGCCCGAAGTCTGGTCGTTCCCGTCCACCCCCACGACGGCCTCCAGCCGCGCGGCGGGCCGGTCCAGCGTCACCCGCAGCGCCCCCGGCGCGTGGCAGTACAGCCCCCGGTCATGCCGCCGCACCCCGCCGTCCGCGCCGCGAAGGCACAGCGGTTTGCCTCCCCGTGTGTTCTGGTGCACGGGCCCGTAATTCCCCAGCACCTCAATGAACATGCCGGGGTCCGGCGCGGGCGCGCCGGCGAACTTCGCCGCCGCCCACTCCGCCGCCGTGGCCGTCTCCCCCGGCGCCGGGGCCGCCCCGTGGACCATGCACCCGATGCCCAGTGCCGCAATGAATGCCAGCATGACCTGCCTCCCGTCCGGACGGCTTCCGCCCCGCGTCCGGGCAACCCGTCCGCACGCCATTATAGCCCGTGCGGGTCTGCCGTCCTTGCATCGCGGGCGGGGTTTTGGGGACAATGCCGGGGATGCGCCCCTGCGGGCGCGGGGGAGGCTTCTCCGGATGCTGGCCAGAATACAGTCTTGCGCCGTCGTGGGGATTGACGCGTACCCGCTGGCGGTGGAGGTGGACGCCGGGCCGGGCATGTTCCGGTTCAAGGTGGTGGGGCTGCCGGACGCGGCGGTGAAGGAGAGCGAGGACCGCGTGCTGGCGGCGATCCGCAATTCGGGGTTCCGCACGCCGACGGGGAACGTGGTGGTGAACCTGGCCCCGGCGGACATGCGCAAGCAGGGCAGCGCGCTGGACCTGCCCATCGCCCTGGGCATTCTCGCGGCGACGGGGCAGCTCAAGGGCGCGCGCCTGCGCAGCCACCTGATCGTGGGCGAGCTGGCGCTGGACGGGTCGGTGCGGCCCGTGGCGGGCGCGCTGGCCATGACGATCACGGCGCGGGACCTGGGGCTGGAGGGCATCCTGCTGCCGAGGCACAACGCGGGCGAGGCGGGGGTCACGGACAAGATACAGGTGCTGCCCGTGGGGTCGCTCCACGGGGCGCACGCCTTCCTCTCGGGCGCGGAGGAGATCGCCCCGCATGTGACGGACGTGGCGGCGGCCTTCTCGTCGGCCCACCGCGAGGTGCCGGACCTCAGCGACGTGAAGGGGCAGGGCGCCGTGAAGCGCGCGCTGACCGTGGCGGCGGCGGGGGGCCACAACCTGCTGATGGTGGGCCCGCCGGGCACGGGCAAGACCATGCTCGCGTCGCGCCTGCCGGGCATCCTGCCCGAGATGACCTTCGAGGAGTCCCTGGAAACCACGCGCATCTACAGCGTCATGCCGAGCATCGCGCGGCGCGACGCGCTGGTGGTCTCGCGGCCCTTCCGCAGCCCCCACCACACCTCGACCACCGTGTCCATCGCCGGCGGCGGCGGCGGGCCGACGGCCTGCCCCGGCGAGGTGAGCCTCGCGCACAACGGCGTGCTCTTCCTCGACGAGCTGCCGGAGTTCAACCGGGCCACGCTGGAGGTGCTGCGCCAGCCGCTGGAGGAGGGCCAGGTCCACATCCGCCGGGCGAACTACTCCGTCACCTACCCCAGCCGCTTCATGCTGGTGGTGGCCATGAACCCCTGCCCCTGCGGCTGCCGCACGGACCCGCGCAAGGTCTGCCGGTGCAGCCTGGGCGAGGTCCAGCGCTACATGGGCCGCGTGTCCGGGCCGCTCCTCGACCGCATTGACATCCATGTGGACGTGCCGCCCCTCTCGTTCGAGGAGCTGACGGACCACCGCGCCAGCGGCCCCACCAGCGCCGAGGTCCGCGCCCAGGTGCAGGAGGCCCGCGACCGCCAGCAGCACCGCCTCGGCGGACGGCACACCTGCAACGCCCACCTCGACACCCGCGCCATCCGCAAGCACTGCGCGACCACCGAGGGTGCCAAGGGCATGCTGGAAAGCGCCCTCAACCGACTCGGCCTCAGCGCCCGCGCCTACGACAAGATCCTCCGCGTCTCGCGCACCCTCGCCGACCTCGAGGGCGCCGACATCATCCGCGAGCACCACGTCGGCGAGGCCGTCCAGTACCGCAGCCTGGACCAGCAGCTCTTCGCCGGCGCGTAGGGCCGCCGGCGCCACGACGAGCCCCGGACCGCCGAGGGCGGGACACGTAGACGCGCCATCTTGGCGCGTTCTTCGGTTCAACGAAAACCCCAAGAACGCGCCAAGATGGCGCGTCGTTGCGGGCGGTCCCTTTCGGGTGCGGCGGGGGTTGTGGTAGGCTGGGGGGCGCGGCGGAAGGGTCCGCCGCACCCCGGAATCTTCATGCGCGAGCCCAGGCACACCCCCCATCCCCCGGAGACCGCGACAGACGCCCTGTACGCGGACGTGGTGTTCGCCCTGCCGCTGGACCAGACCTTCACCTATGCGGTGCCCGCGTCGCTGCGGGAGCGGGCGGCCCCCGGCATGCGGGCCCTGGCGCCCATGCGCGAGCGCATCGCCACGGGCTACATCACCGCCCTGAGCCCCCGAACGGACCTGGCCCCGGACAAGGTGCGGCGGCTGCTGGACCTGCCGGACGAGGAGCCGGTCTTTGACGCGGAGATGCTGGCGCTGTGCCGGTGGATGGCGGACTACTACTGCTGCTCGTGGGGCGAGGCGCTGCACTGCGCCGTGCCCGCGGGGCTGCGCTCCGGCGGGGCGAAGAAGGCCTACCGGCTGGTGACGGAGCGCGCGGGCGAGGGTCGGCTGTCGGAGCGGCAGGCGAAGATCGTGGCGGCGTTGTACGCCAAGGGCCCGCTGACGCGGGTGCAGCTCGCGCGGGCCGCGGGGGCGCAGGCCCTGAGCAACACGCTGATGGCGCTGGTGCGGCGCGGGCTGGTGGTCGAGGAGGAGGCGAGGGAGGAGGGCGGCGTCTCCATCATGACGGAGACCTGGGCGGTGCTGGTGGAGGAGGCGGTGCCGGACGCGGCGGCGCTGGAGGCGATGCAGCGGCGCGCGCCGAAGCAGGCGGGGGTCTACCTGGACCTGCTCCACGGCGCGCCGGAGCGCGCGGCCTCGGAGCTGTACGACAAGCACCGGGTGGACGCGGGGGTGCTGGCGGCGCTGGAGAAGAAGGGGCTCATCGGGCGGGTCCAGCGGGAAATCTACCGCGCGCCGGACATGAACGCGCCGCCGCACGCGGCGGAGAAGTTCCCCCTGAACCCGGAGCAGCGCCGGGCCTTTGAGGCCCTCTGCGCGGCGGGCGAGTCCCGGGAGTACCGCACCTTCCTCCTGCGCGGCATCACGGGCTCCGGCAAGACCGAGGTGTACCTCCAGGCCATCGAGCGGTTTCTGGAGCTGGGCCGCGACGCCATCATCCTCGTGCCGGAAATCTCGCTCACCCCGCAGACCGTGGGGCGCTTCTACGCGCGGTTCAGCCAGTCCATCGCCGTGCTGCACAGCGCCCTGAGCCAGGGCGAGCGCTACGACGAGTGGCGGCGCGCGCGGCGCGGCGAGGTGCGCATCGTCGTGGGCGCGCGGTCCGCCGTGTTCGCCCCCCTGCCCAACCTCGGCATCATCGTGGTGGACGAGGAGCACGACAGCTCGTACAAGCAGGGCGAGACGCCGCGTTACCACGCGCGGGACGTGGCGATCATGCGGGCGCGGAGGCTGGGGGCCGTGTGCGTGCTGGGGTCGGCCACGCCCTCCGTGGAGTCGCGGCACAACACGGACCTGGGCAAGTCGGAGCGGATCGAGCTGCTCACGCGCGCCACGCGCGGCGCCCTGCCCGAAGTCCGGCTGGTGAACATGCGGGAGGAGGCCGCCGAGTCTCCCGGCCAGGTGATCCTGTCGCAGGCGCTGGAGCGGGCGGTGACGGACCGCGTGGCCGCCGGGGAGCAGTGCATCCTGCTGCTGAACCGGCGGGGCTTCGCCCCCTACGTCCTCTGCCCGAAATGCGGGTGGGTGGCGGGCTGCGAGAACTGCCAGGTCAGCCTGACCTACCACAGCAGCGGCGGCGTGCTCCGGTGCCACTACTGCAACGCGGAGCAGCCCAAGCCCGGTGCCTGCGAGCGGTGCGGGTTCCGCGGGCTGGCCTATGTGGGCCTGGGCACGCAGAAGGCGGAGGACTACCTCCTGCGCGCGTTCCCGGGGGCGCGGGTCGCCCGGATGGACGCCGACACCACGGCGGGCCGGGGCGGCCACGCGAAAATCCTCGGGTGCTTCGCCGCCGGGGAGATTGACATCCTCATCGGCACGCAGATGCTCGCCAAGGGCCACGACTACCCCGGCGTGACGCTGGTGGGCGTGATCAACGCGGACAGCGGCCTCGCGCTGCCGGACTTCCGCGCCGCCGAGCAGACCTTCCAGCTCCTGACGCAGGTGGCGGGCCGCGCGGGGCGCGGCGACCGGCCGGGCACGGTGTACATCCAGACCTGGCATCCCCTGCACTACGCCGTCGCGGCGGCGGCGGGGCACGACTACGAGACCTTCTACGCGACGGAGCTGGAGCACCGGCGCAAGGCGGGCTACCCGCCCTTCCGCCGGCTGGCGCACTTCCTCATCGAGTCGGAGGATCCCGAGGTGGCCGAGCGCGAGGGGTTCCGCCTGCGCAACCTGGGCCAGGCGATCCTGCGGGAGGGGGACTTCCGGGGGATGGAGATTGTCGGTCCGGCCCCGGCGCTCATCCGGCGGGTGAACAAGAAATACCGCTGGAACCTCGCGCTCTTCTCCAAGAGCGCGGGGCGGATCAACGCCGCGGCCCGCCGCATGCGCGACGACTTCGCGCAGGGCCAAAACGCCAAGGTCAGCCTCAAGCTCGACCTCGACCCCTACGGGCTGTATTAGGGCAGGCAAAGAAGAACGGTGTCCGGCTCCGCGCGCCCTTCCACGCTGCCGCTGCGGTTTCGATGCCCGCCCCCAGGCTGTTTCGGGGAATGTCCCCGAAGGGGACAAATGTCAATAGCCGGAGGTGACCGAAGGGAACCTCCGGTGGGAGGGGGTTGATAGAAACCAACCCCGAAGGGGTTGAATGTGAACGGGCTCGCGGACCTGTCTGCCGCGAACACGCATTCAACCCCTTCGGGGTTGTGGATCCCGGGTGCCTGTCCGGAGGTTCCCTTCGGTCACCTCCGGCTATTGACATTCTTCCCCTCCGGGGAAGCAGAGTCCGAACACGCAAGAGCGGCACGGTCCACTTTGAAGTGCCCCAACGCTTCAGTCTACTCCACGCCGCGGCGGGCCTCCTGTTCGGGGGTGTTTTTGCCCGCGCGCAGGGGGGTCAGCCGGAAGCGGTATTCATAGGGCTTGCAGTCGAGGGTGTACTTGTCGAGGGGCTTCGCGCCCCAGCTGTCGTCGCCGCCCACGCCGGTCTGGCCCATGTCCACGTTGAAGGTCGTGAAGTCGCGGCAGGGCACGGAGCAGGAGTGCTCGTTGCCCTCGAGGTCCTCCTGGGCGAAGGGCCACGCGCTCACCTGGAGCAGCGGCATGCCGACGGCCAGCAGGCCGTTCCCCGCGTCGTCCGTGAGGGCGGCCCAGCGCACCTCCGTGCGGTTGCCCGTCTCCTGCGGCTCGACGTAGGGGTACCACGCCTCCGCCACGGGGAGCGTGTGCAGGCCGACGGCCGCGCCGGTGAGGCGGTCCCAGTAGTTCTCCTGGGGGCCGCGGCCGAACCACGCCAGGCGGCTGTACTGCGCGGGCAGGGCCATGCGCATGCCGAAGCGCTGCAGCTCGGGGGCCTTCTTCGACGGATCAAACGCGTTGTCCACCACCACGTCGCCGTTGCCGAAGACGGTGTAGCGCAGGGTCTGCGACGCGCCCGCCGCGCCGAGGGCCAGTTTCGCGGTGATCTCGACGGTGTTTCCCTTTTCGGCGGCGTCCACCTTGGACACCTTGCCCTCGCCCACGGGGTCCTTCCACATCTTCAGGCGGCGCGGGGCGTTGTTTCCGTTGTCGTTGTCCGTGGGGGCGCGCCAGAAATTCGGCGTGAGCGGGGCGGCCAGCAACTCCTTGCCGTCCACGGTCCACGAGGAAATCATGCCGGTCTTCTTGTCCACGGCCACGGCGAAGCCGTCGCCCGAGGCGGTGAACCGGCCGCCGCGCTTGTCCAGCTTCACGGCGGGCAGGTCCTTCGCGGCGAGCACGGGGGCCGGGGCCGCCGCGCAGGGCAGGGGCATCTGGTCCCACGCCACCTCAAATCCGGCCTCCGCCCAGGGCAGGTCCTTCGCCAGGGCGAAGGAGACCGTCAGGAAGGCCTCCTGTCCGGGACCGGGTGTGACGGGCGTGAACGGCACCGCAATCCCGGCCTCGCCCTTCGGCGGGATGACCGGCACGGGCAGTTCGCCGGACTGGACGGTCTTGCCGTCCACCTCGACCTTCCACGCGCCCTTCAGGAAGTCCGTGGCCACGAAGTCGTACTTGTTGACGATCTTCACTTCGCCCTTGGCGAGGTCCACGGGCACGACCTTGAGGAACTGGTAGACCTTCTTCACCTCCAGCGCCGAGGGGTGGAGCGTGCGGTCGGCGTGGACGATGCCGTTGCAGCAGAAATTGGCGTCGTTCGGCGTGTCGTTGTAGTCGCCGCCGTAGGCGTAGAACCAGTCCTCCTTCCAGCAGGCGGCGCGCTCCACCCGCGGCCCGCGCGGGTCGGCGAAGGGCTTCTTGATGCCCTGGTCCACGAAGTCCCAGATGCACCCGCCCATGAGGACCGGATGCGCCTCGATGGCGTCCCAGTAGTCCTGGAAATTTCCGACGCTGTTGCCCATGGCGTGGGCGTACTCGCAGAGGAAGAAGGGCTTCTTGTCGCCCTTCTCCACGTACTCCAGAAGCCCGGTGATCTTGGTGTACATCTCGCTGTGCACGTCGGTGTGCGTGTTGTCGCGCTCGTAGTGGACCGGCCGGCCCGGGTCCAGCTTCCGGATGAGCGCCGCCGACGCGGTGAAGTTGCAGCCGGGGCCGGCCTCGTTGCCCATGGACCACATGATCACGCTGGGGTGGTTCTTGTCGCGCTCGACCATGCGCCCGATGCGGTCGAGGTGCGTCTTCTCCCAGGCGGGCTGGTTGCCCAGCGAGATGTCCGGGTTGTAGCCCATGCCGTGGGACTCGATATTCGCCTCGTCAATGACGAACAGGCCGATGCGGTCGCACAGGTCGTACCACTCGGGACGGTTCGGGTAGTGCGACGTGCGCACGGTGTTCATGTTGAGCTGCTTCATCAGGCGGACGTCGCGCTCCATGCTCTCCACGGAGACCACGCGCCCCGCCTCGGGGTCGTGCTCGTGCCGGTTCACGCCCTTGATCTTCACCGGCACCCCGTTCACCAGGAAGACGCCGTCGCGCACCTCGACCCGGCGGAAGCCGTGGACGCAGGAATGCGCCTCGACGGTCTCCCCCGCCGCGTCCAGCAGCGTGAGCGTGACGGTGTACAGGCTGGGGGTTTCGGCCGACCACAGGGCCGGTGCGGACACCGCCGCCTCCGCCGTGGCCGCGGCCTCCTCCCCCGCCGCGGGCAGGGCCACGGGCAGGGTCAGGAACGGCGACGCGCCGACGGGGTTCCCGGCGGGGTCGTACAGGTTGACGGCGACGGACATCTTGCCGCCCGCCGTGCCCGACAGGTTGCGGACCTTGGCCGTAACCTTGACGTTCGCGGCGTCAAGCGCGTCGTTCAGGTCGCTGTGGACGTGGAAGTCGCGGATCTGGGACGCGGCGGTGGAATACAGGCACACAGGCCGGAAAATGCCGCTGAAGCGCCAGTAATCCTGGTCCTCCAGGTAGCTGCCGTCGCACCAGCGGTACACCTCGGCGGCCAGCGTGTTTTCGCCGGGCTTCAGGAAGGGGGTGATGCGGAACTCCGCCGGGGTCTTGCTCTCCTGGCTGTAGCCCACCTTCTCGCCGTTGACCCAGAGGTAAAACGCGCTGTACACGCCGCCGAACTGGATGAAGACCTCGCGTCCGGCCCATTCCGCGGGCACGGTGAAGGTGCGGCGGTAGGAGCCGACGGGGTTGTCGTCATGCGGGATATTGGGCGGATCCGCCGGGAAGGGGTACTTGATGTTCGAGTAAATGGGGGTGCCGTAGCCCTCCAGCTCCCACACGGACGGCACGGGGATTTCCTTCCAGCCGGACACGTCGAAATCCGGCTTGAAGAAGTCCAGGGGCCGGTCCGCGGGCTTGGGCACCCAGTTAAACTTCCACGCGCCGTCCAGCGACATGCGCCACGGCGACGCGTCGCGCGGCTGCGTGCGCGCCGACGCCTCGTCGGGGAAGGGCATCTTCGTGCAGGAGGGCGCCTCCTTGTTGATTCCCACGATGCCGGGGTTTTCCCAGTCCGGGGTTTCCGCGCGGGCGCATCCCTGCGCCAGCACCAGCCCGGCCACGCACACCAGCCCCGCGCCCGCGATCATCCACAGCATTCGTCCCGTATCCTTCTTCATGGTTGCGTTCCTTTGCGCCTAGCGCCAGATGATGTAGATGCCGACGGTGATGACGATGACGATCACGCCGAAGACCTTGACCATGGGGTCGGGCGTGAGGTCAATTTCCGACCGGGGCATGGTGACCTCCTTCGGGAGGGGCTCCCGCCGCGCGATGATCCCGATGATCAGCATGAGCAGCAGGAAGACGAGGGCCATGTGGTGAAGGAAGGTCACCGAGCAGAAGCGGTAGACCGCCCCGGCCACGCCCCCGGGCATCTGGAAGGTTCCGTCCGCGCCCGTGGACGCGGCCTTGATCAGCCAGCCGGGCACGCGGCAGCAGGCGTACATGGCGGGGCCGACGACCAGGGCGAACTTGGCGGCCTTGGCCGGGGCCTTCTTCCACACGAGCCCGCCGATGAAGGCGGCGACGATGCCGGGGGAGAAGAAGCCCCAGAACTCCTGGATGTAGTTGAAGACGCCCTCTCCCATCACATAGATCATGGGCGCCCACAGGCAGGCGATCAGGACGAAGCAGACCGTGGCCAGACGGCCCACCCGGACCATTTTCTCCGGCGCGGCGTCCTTCACGAGGTGCTTCTTGTAGAAGTCAATGGTGAAGATGGTCGCCGCCGAGTTCAGCCCCGAGTTGAAGGTGCTGATCACCGCGCCCGCCAGGGCCGCCAGCATGACCCCGCGCGCCCAGGACGGCAGGATCTGGCCGAGCATGTAGGGGTAGGCGCTGTCGCTGTGCTTGATCACGTCCCCGTAAAGGTCGTAGGCGATGATGCCGGGCATGACGATGATGAACGGGATGGTCAGCTTGAGCATGGCGCCGAACAGCACGCCCTTCTGGCCCTCCGCCAGGCTCTTCGCCGCCAGCGTGCGCTGCGTGATGAACTGGTTCAGGCCCCAGTAAAAGAGGTTGGGGATCCACAGCCCGCCGATGAACACCGCGATCCACGGCATCGCCGGATCGTTCCAAGGACGCACCACGTGCAGCTTGGCCACATGGGTGGACGTGAACTTCGCCCAGCCGGCCGTCACGCTGCCCCCGCCGAGCTCGCCCAGGCCGTAGTACAGCACGATGACCGCGCCGATCATCAGCGCGGAGCACTGGAGCAGGTCGGCCCACACCACCGAGCTGAGCCCGCCGTAAGTGGTGTAAATCCCGGCCAGAATCCCGATCACCCAGATGGAGAACACCAGCGCCCAGAACCGCGCCTGTTCAGGCTCCAGCCCCAGCCGGGCCTCGAACATTTCGGGGATGCCGAACACCGCATTAAGCGCGATGGCCCCGCTGTAGAGCACCGTGGCCAGCAGCACCACGACGTAGGCCACCATCATGTAGCTGGCCATGATGCCGCGCGTCCTGGCGTCGTAGCGGTACTCCAGAAACTCCGGCATGGTGTAAATGCCCGCGCTCAGGAAGCGGGGGAGCAGGAACCACGCCACCACGACCAGCGTGATGGCGGACATCCACTCGTAGCTGGCGATGGCCAGGCCCGTCTCCCCGAAGGCCTGCCCCGCCATGCCCACGAAGTGCTCCGTGCTGATGTTCGCCGCGATCAGGGAAAACCCGATGAGCGGCCACGTCAGCCTGCGCCCCGCGAGGAAGTAGTCCTCCGAGGACCTTCCCTTGCGCCCCGCGTACAGGGATATGCCCAGCACGGCAAGGACAAACGCCACGAATACGGCACCATCCACCCATGTCAACGCCATGACACTGTTCCTTCCGAAGTGTATTGCCCAGACCCTTGCCCGCACGGACCGCCGCCCGGCCGCGCGGAATACGGGATGCATGATACTCGAAAAGCGCCGGTTTTCACACCTTGACGGACGGCGGGTCCGTGCCCCCCTCCACCTCCCGCATTCAGTGTGCGGAGAGGGGCGGCGGTTGGGTATACTGGAGCGAGCCACCCAGAAACGGGTGAAACCTGAGGCTGACATGAGCATGCTGCGCGCGTTTTTCCTGACGCTGACACTCTCCGCCCTTGTCGCGGCCACCGCCGCGGGGCAGGCCCCCGCCCCGGCGCCCCCCGCGCAGGGGGCGCCGCTGCCCACGCCCGGGTCGGACGTGGTGGTGAACAACTGGCAGCTGGTGCAGGCGATCATGAAGCGCATCGCCGCCGCGCCGCCGCGCCCGAATTCCGTGGATGCGGCGCTGGACGTGCCCGCGCCGGACTACCCCTTTGAGGCCTTCCAGAACCTCCGGGCCAAGGACCTGCTGCGCGCGGCCACCGACGGGGCGGCCGAGGCCCGCAAAAACGGCTTCAACAGGCCCCCGGAGGAGGTGGAGCGCCAGGCCCGGGCCAACGTCGTCCTGGCGCTGGAGTATCTTCCCCTGCTGATCCGGGACAAGAAGGACGCGGGCATGGTGTCCGGCTATATCGGAACCTCGCAGAGCGACCCCGTGGTGCGCCGGTATCTCGTGGAGCAGTTCGCCCCGGACGCGCCGGCGGTCTCCCTCCTGGGCAGCACGCTGGACGACATGTACGACCGGTTCTCGCAGGAGTTCCAGCCGGCCCTGGAGGCGGTCGCCTCGCTGGCCACAGAGGAGCCGGACATCCAGACGCTGGCCATCCGCGTGCTCCATGACCGCCATTGGGGCGCCTACGCCGCCGCCTACGCCGCCGACCCGCTGGTGGCGGAGCGCTCCGCCGCCGCGGGCGCGCCGGAGCCGCCTTCCGTCCAGCTCGGCGACACGCCGCCCCCTGTGAAACCGGAGACCCTCTCCATCCTCCGCGACCAGGGCGCCATGATCCAGCGCTATGCCGAGTCCCTCGGCTCCCACATCGCCGCCGAGAGCATCCGCGATGAACGCGTGAAGGAGGAGACCCGCCGCACCCTCCAGCATTTTGCCGACAATGTGCTCCTGCCCGACCGCGACCGGGTTCTCCATCTGCTCAACCCCGCGGCGGCGCCCCCCCTGCCCGCCACCGGCGGCGACCTGCCCATCCCCCTGCCGGACATCCTGTCGGACGCGGCCGGGGAGGCCCCGTCCGCCCCTGCGGGTGTTCCCATGGTGGATCTCCCCCCCGGTTTGTAGGCCGTTTTCCCGGGTTTCTCCGGAAAGGACCCCATCGCATGACCAACCCAAACGGCGGTCTGTTTCCCGTTCGCACGGCGCTGTTGATGCTGTTGGGCGCCGCCATGCTGCTGGGCGCCAATCTCGGCGGCTACGGGGTGTGGGCACCCGACGAGCCCCGCTTCGCCCAGGTCGCCCGCGAGATGATGCTGCGGGGCAATTATCTGGTCCCGCAGGTCAACGGCGAAGACTATCTGGAAAAGCCCCCCCTGCTCTTCTGGGCCATCGCCGCGTTCTCGCAGCTCACCGGCGATGTCACCCCCCTCACGGCGCGGATTCCCTCGTGGCTGGGCGGTGTGATGACACTGGTCCTCACCTGGATGCTGGCGTGGCGCATGTTCGGGGCGCGGGTCGCGTTCTGGTCCGCCGCCATTCTGGCCACGGGCTACCGCTTCTGGTGGCAGACGCGCACGGGCCAGATTGACATGCTCCTCACCGCCTGCACCACCCTGGCCCTCTACCACCTCTGGCAGTGGGACCAGGACCGCAAGTTCTTCCGCCTGCCCGTCATCTACGGCGCCGTGGCCGCCGGGATGCTGGCCAAAGGGCCGCCCGCCGCCATCTTCCCCCTGATGCTGATCCTCTCGCTCTACTGGCGCGACAAGGACTCCCGGAAGGCCGTCCACTGGGTCGCCGGACTGGCGGGGGCCCTGCTGATCGTCATGCTCTGGTACATCCCCGCGCGGCTGGCCATCGCCGGAGGCGGCGAGACCACCGTGGCCGAGGGCATCGGCGGCAACCTCTTCCGCAACACCATCGGCCGCGCCGTCATGGGCGTGAGCAAGGCGCAGTGGCCCTGGTACTACGTCGTCAGCCTGCCCTCGGACTGGCTGCCCTGGACGCTTTTCCTCCCGTGGGTGGCCTGGCGCACCTGGAAGAACCGCCACGCCGACCGCATGCGCCATTTCCTCTGGTGCTGGACCCTTCCCGCCTTCCTGCTCTTCTCCGCCGCCGTGGGCAAGCGCGCCATCTACATCCTGCCGCTGTATCCTGCCCTGGCCATCCTGACCGCCCTCGCCGTGCTGGAACTGATGGACAGCGACCGGGTGACGTGGCGGAAGCGCACCGGGCTGGTGTGGGCCGCCGCCCTGCTGCTGATCGGCCTCGCCCCGCACGCGCTCCTGCTCACCGAGCATGCGGACAAGTACACCCCCGGCGCGTTTGTGGTCTCCGTGGCGGCGCTGGCGGCCGCCGCCGCCACCCTCGCCTGCGTTCGCCGCAACGAGTGCCGAAACCTGCACGTCTCCGTCGCGGGGTCCGCCGCGCTGCTGTTCACCGGCGCGGCCTTCGTCGTGTTCCCCGCCCTCGACCCCTACAAGTCGGCCGAACGCGTCTGCGCCCCCGTGCGAACCCTCTCCGAACTGGGCCAGGACTACGACCTTTTCTGCGTGGGTTTCTCGCGGGAAGAGTATGTCTTTTACAGCGAGAAGTTCCACGAGTCCGTGCTGACGGACCTGGTCGGGAGGGCCTCCATTCCGCCGGACAGGCTGATGCAGGCTGCGCGGCTGCAGCTTCATGCGAAGGACGCCATCGAGGAGGCCGTGGAGGACATCCCCATCGCCGACCTGGCCTCCCCCACGCCGGAGGAGCGGGCCGCCCTCCTGAAAGCCCTTCACACCACCCTTGAGGAGGAGGAGGAGCGCATCGTCGGCGCGCTGCATTTCGAGGAGGACCTGCGCGCCGAACTCGGCGCGTTCGCGCGGCGGCTCGACTCGGCAAGGCCGGCCTTTCTGTTCGTGCAGGCGGAGGACTGGCGCTGGGTGGTTCCCTTCCTGCCTGAAACCCTGAAACTGCACGGGCTGGTCCAACGGGAGGTCGGGCGGCGGGACGCCCTCCTGCTCGCCAACGACGCGGGAAAGGCCCTGCTGGACCGGTTCGGTGTGGCATATTAGGCCCCGGGCGGGGCAGAAACAACACAATCTGGGAACGCTGCCATGTCATTCACTGGATGGAAGAGGAAACTGCTCATCGCGGCGGGGGCGCTGGCCCTTGGGGTGTTCCTGTTCGCGTACTTCGTGGTCTTTCTCCCCGTGTGGGGCGTTCCCTTCAACGCCCAGCGCCACAGCACCGTGCCCCTGACGCCCGCGTGGGCGCTGGAGCCCTGGATCTGGGAGGACGACCACAACACGGCCGCCTTCACCAACGAGCTGATTGACGGCTATCTCCAGCATGACTTCCCCGTGGGCGCCGTCCTCATTGACAGCCCGTGGTCCCTGCGCTACAACGACTTCGAGGTGGACACGGAGCGCTTTCCCGACCCGGGCGCCTTCTTCCAGTCCGTCAAGGACCGGGGCGTGCGCGTCGTGCTGTGGATGACCTGCTTCGTGGACAGCGAGAGCAAGGACACGGCGGTCACGGATTCCCGCCCGTGGTATGAGGAGGCCCGGAACAAGGGCCACCTCGCGGACACGGGCGAGATCAAATGGTGGAAGGGGCGGGGCGGCCTCATTGACTACACCAACCCCGAGGCCATGGCCTGGTGGCGCGGCATGCAGCAGCAGGTCTTCGACTGGGGTCTGGACGGCTGGAAGCTGGACGGCACGGCCACCTATTTCGGGACGTGGAGGGGAAAAATCCCCTTCCCCTACGCGAAGACCCGCGGCGGCCTCATGACCATGCGCGGCTACATGGACCACTACTACCGCGACGAGTACACCCACGGCCTCACGCAGAACCCCGAGTTCGTCACCCTGGGCCGCGCGCTGGACAGCGTGCTCCCCAAGGCGCACCCCGAGGGATTCGCGCCCCTCGACGCCTCGCCGGCAAACTGGGTCGGCGACAACACGCACACCTGGGAATATGAGTCCCGCGGGCTGGAGCGCGCCCTCACCTGCATCCTCGGCAGCGCCAAGATCGGCTACAACATCGTCGGGTCCGACATCGCCGGGTACCACGGCGACGAGCCCATCCCCGCCAGCCTCTACATCCGCTGGGCCCAGTTCTCCACCTTCTGCGGCCTCTTCCTCAACGGCGGCCACGGCGAGCGCCGCATGTGGATGCGCTCCCCCCTGGAGCTGGAGGTCGTCCGCGAGTACTCCTGGCTGCACTCCGAGCTGGTCCCCTACATGTACAGCCACACCGTCGCCGCCCACCGCGGCGGCAAGCCCCTCATGCGCCCCCTCAAGAACGGAAAATACCATTACCTCTTCGGCGACGACCTCCTCGTCGCGCCCATCTACCGCGACTCCGAGACCTCCGAGGTCGTCCTGCCCGCCGGAAAATGGCGCTACTGGTTCAACGACGCCGAGGTCATCGAGGGTCCCAAGACGTTCACGCGCAATTTCCCCATGGACGAGTACCCCGTCTACGTGCGCGACGGCGCCATCCTCCCCATGAACGTCCGCCGCGACTACACCGGCATCGGCGCGAAGGACTGGGAGGGGATGCTCACCCTCAACATCTACCCCGCCGCCGACAGCCGCTTCACGGTCCACCACACGGACAACCCCGGCGAGCTGACGGTCACGGTCAAGAAGGACCAGGGCGTCTCCGTCAAGCTGGAGGGCGTGGCGAAGCCCCACATCCTCCGCGTGCTCCTCGACGCCAAGCCGGCCGCCGTCTCCCGCGACGGCGCCGCCCTCGCCGAGGGGACCGACTGGACCTACGACGCCGAAAAGCGCCGCCTCGTGGTGAAGTGCCCCCTCACCGCCACGGGACAGTACCTCATCCGCTGAGGGAAGCCCCCGCTCTGACCGGGGTCCATACGGTCCATGCCGTCCATACCGTCCATGTCGTCCCCCGGAGACATGCTAAAATGCGTTGTTCACGGGGACGGGGCGGTTTCCCGCCTCCGCGCCCCCGGGAAGGAATGCTCCGCACATGCCGTTTCGCGTAATTGTGACAGAAGACGACCTGGTCCAGCGGGAGGTGATCGCCGACATCCTGACGGTGGCGGGCTTCTCCGTGCGCCCGTGCGCGGAGGCGCGGGAAGCCCTGGCCGCGCTGGAGGAGGACGACTTTGACATCCTCCTGACGGACATGCGGATGCCGGGCATGGACGGGCTGGAGCTGATGCGGGCCGCGCGCCGGATCCGGCCGGAGCTGGCGGTGGTGATCATGACGGCGCATGCCACGGTGAAGACGGCGGTCACGGCGCTGAAGGAGGGGGCCGCCGACTACCTGGAAAAGCCCTTTGACAAGGACGAGCTGCTGCTGGTGATGACGCGCACGGGCGACCGGGCCGAGCTCCAGCGGCAGAACCTGCGCCTGCGCGAGCTGGTCACCGAGTCGGTGTCCCTGGGCAACATCATCGGCCAGAGCGACGCCATGCGCCAGGTCTTCGAGCGCACCCGCCGCGCCGTCAGCGTCAACAGCACGGTCCTCATCCTCGGCGAGTCGGGCACGGGCAAGGAGCTCATCGCGCGGCACATCCACTTCTCCGGCCCCCGGCGGAACAAGCCGTTCATCGTGGTCAACTGCGCCGCCATCCCCGACACCCTTGTGGAGTCGGAGCTGTTCGGCCACGAGAAGGGCGCCTTCACGGGCGCCGAGGTCAGCCGCCCCGGCAAGTTCGAGCTGGCCAACGGCGGCACCCTCTTCCTCGATGAGATCGGCGACATGCGCCTCGAGAGCCAGGCCAAGCTGCTCCGCGTCCTCCAGGACGGCGTCATCGAGCGCGTCGGCGCGTCCAAGCCCCGCCAGGTGGACGTGCGCGTCATCGTCGCCACCAACCGCAACCTGCGCCAGCGGGTCGAGGAGGGCGCCTTCCGCACGGACCTCTACTACCGCCTCGAGGTCCTCTCCATCGAGCTGCCCCCCCTGCGCGACCGCACCCAGGACCTCCCCCTGCTGGTGGCCCACTTCCGCGAAAAACTCGGGAAGAAACTGGGGATTGCCCCCCCCGTGGTCGTCCCCGACGTCCTGGACGCCTTCCGCCGCTACCGCTGGCCCGGCAACGTCCGCGAGCTGGAGCACACCCTGGAGCAGGCCTTCATCCTCTCCAGCGCGCCGCGCCTCACGGCGGACGACCTCCCCGAGAAACTCCGGACCCCCTCCCCCCAGACCGGCGGATTCCTCCTGCCCCCCGGCGGCCTCGTCATGGAGGACCTCGAGGAGGACCTCATCCGCCAGGCCCTCGACCGCGCCGGCGGCCGCATCAAGGAGGCCGCCGAACTCCTCGGCCTCACCTACAAAACCCTCCAGTACCGCCTCAAAAAGCACGACATAGACCGCACCGCCCCCGCCGCCGACGAGTGACCCCCGCCGGAAGGCGGCCGCCATCGGGGTTTGAGGGGGAAGCCCGTTTCTGTACAATGGGGAAGGACACGTGCCCGCACGACCCGGAATTCGGCGCGGAGAGAATGCTCCGGAACGGCCGCGAACCGCGGCCGGATGCGGCGCGCACACAGGGAGTGCCGAAAATGAAGCATGCCGCCGCAATGATGATCATCGCGCTGGCCGTCCCCGGGGCGTTCGCCCCCGTCCGGGCGGCAGCCCAGGACAACGCGGCCCCCGTGGACATCGGGTCTCGAAGGGAGCTGTTCTGGGATGACGCCCTTCTTGACACCGCCCGGACAACCGCGGTCCTGACACTGCATCATCCCCGGCCGGCGGAGGTGGTCATGGTCTCCGACGAGCCCTGGGAGGGCGACGGCGGCGGGTACTACAACCTCCTCAACGACGACGGCCTCCACCGCATGTACTACCTCGCCGGACAGCAGCTGAACGAGGACGGCACGCGCCTGAGCAGCCAGCCCATGGTCGTCTGCTACGCCGAAAGCCGCGACGGCAGGACCTGGGTCAAGCCCCGGCTGGGAATCTGCGACTTTCGCGGGATGCGGGAGAACAACATCCTGCTCGACGGCGCCACCGCCCTCTTCGACAACTTCTCGGTGTTCAAGGACGCCAACCCCGCCTGCCCGCCGGAGGAGCGGTACAAGGGCGTGGGCGTGGACGGCAACGACCATTTCCTCTGGTGCTTCACCAGCGCCGACGGAATCCACTTCGCCAAGGCGTGGCGCATGACGGACAAGGGAAAGTTTGACACGCTCAACATCGCCTTCTGGGACCGCCACGCCGGGCAGTACCGGTGCTACATCCGCGACTTCCACAATGTCCCCGGCGGCGACCTGAACGCGGGCATCCGCGATGTGCGCTGGATGGTGTCCCGGGATTTCCGGGAGTGGTCCGACCCCGTGCCGCTCGACTTCCGGGGCGCCGACGACTACCCCCTGTACACCAACGCCGTCCAGCCCTACTACCGCGCCGACCATGTCTTCGTCGGGTTCCCCTCCCGCTATGTGGAGCGGGGGGAGTGGACGGGAAACTACGACCAGCTGCCCGGCGTTGAACGCCGCCGGGCTCGCATGCAGGGGCACCCGCGCTTCGGGCTGGCCGTCACCGACTGCGTGTTCATGTCCTCCCGCGACGGCGCGTCCTGGAAACGATGGGACGAGGCCTTCATGACCCCCGGTCCGGAGGGGGAGTTCAACTGGGTCTACGGCGACTGTTACCCGGCGGTCGGCATGATCGAAACCGCAAACGACCGGCCGGGACTCCCCAACGAGATCTCCATGTACGACCCCGAGGGGCACTGGTCCATGCGCCACCACCAGCTGCGCCGCCACACCCTGCGCGTGGACGGGTTTGTCTCCCTCCGCGCCCCCTACACACCCGCCACCGCCGTCACCAAGCCCTTCCTCTTCGCGGGAAAGGCCCTGTCCGTCAACTTCGCCACCTCGGCCCTGGGCTATGTCCGGATCAAACTCGTGGGCGCGGACCGGACGCTTGAGTCCGTCGAGCTCTTCGGCGACGCCCTGGACCGGAACGTCCCCTTCCCCGACGGGGACCTTGCCGCCCTCGCCGGCACGCCGGTCGTCATGGAAATCACCCTGCGCGACGCCGACCTCTATTCGTTCAAGTTCAACGGGGAATGACCGGGGCGGATCACCGGACAAGCGACGGCCCATGTGCTCGCTCCGGGGCGCGGCAAGCGGCGCCCCTACGGGCGGGGATTCCCGCGTCATTGCGTGGGCTCGGGTCCGCGCATGTAGGGGCGCCGCTTGCCGCGCCCTCTTCCCGGGGGGGCGCCGCTTGCCGCGCCCTCTTCCCGGGGGGCGGTGGTTCCCCGCTAGGCGCGGGGTTTTTCGGCGATCCAGAGGCGGGACTGGGCGGTGAGGGGGATCATGCGCCCGGGGAGGAATCCGGCGGCGTCGGTCCACGCCGCGGCTTCGGACACGGCGTAGGTGCCGCCGGCGGGGGTGTTGACGAGCATGATGAGGGCGAAGGTGAGGCTGTAGGGCGGGCCGGTGCGGCCGTCGTCCGTGAGGAAGTCCTTGATGACGAGCATGCCGCCGGGTTCCAGGCTCTGGAAGGCCCTGGCGACGAGGACGCGGTTCTCGTCGGCGCTGAAGCTGTGGATGATGTTCGACATGAAGACGAGGTCGTAGGGGCCGCCCAGGGGGTCGGCGAGGCAGTCCCCGGCAAGGAACCCGAACCGGTCCGCGAGTCCGGCGTCCGCCACCTGCCCCCGCGCGATATCGATGACCGCGGGGCGGTCGAAGAGCGTGGCGCGGAGCGCGGGGTGTTCCCGGAGGAAGGCGATGGAGTAGGTGGCGGGGCCGCCCGCGAGGTCGAGCATGCGGCGGCGGCCGGAGAGGTCCACCGCGCCGAGCACGCTTTGGGCGCTGAACCGCGCGATGTTGTCCATGCCGAGGATGAAGTTGCGCAGGGCGGGGCCGGAGCGCTCGCGCTCGTTGGCCGGGGGGGCGCAGGTGCCGGTGCGCACACACTCCGCGAGGCCGCCCCAGGCGTCCCAGTTTGCGGCGGCATGGCGGATGATGTCGCCCTGCCAGGCGGGCGCGCCCCTCACAAGGCAGGCCTCGGCCATGGGGGTGTTTCCGTAGCGGCCGTCCCCCTTCCAGAGGAGTTCCATGGCGACCAGCGCGTCGAGGAGCATGCGGACGCCGCGCAGGCTGCACCCGGTCTTTTCGGCGACATGCTCCGCCGGGGCGGCGGGGATGAGGTGCGAGAACACGTCCAGTTCGACGGCGGTGAACAGGGTCTGGGACTTCCGGTAGGCGTTGGCAATGCCGCTGAGGGCCGTGCTGTACTCCTGGAGCGGGTCCATGGCGGTCAGTCCATTCTCTCCGGGGGGGTGACGTCAAACTCGGAGGGGGTGGCCTCCGCCTCCGGCGCGTCCCCGTCCGTCTCCGCAGAGTCGGGCGGCCTGGCGTAGGGGTCGGCGTCGGAGGTGCTGTCCGCCGCCGTGTCCGCCGCCGCCGCGCCCTCCGCCGTGACCTCGGGCTTTTTCTCATCGCCCCCCATGAGCGTGTCAATGAGCTTTTCCGGGTCCGTGCGGTTGAGCTTGTCCAGCTCGCGGCGGAGGGGGTTGATCTCGCGGGCGACGTCCGTCTTCACCTCGTCCATGTACCCGCGGACGTCCTTGAAGGCGCGGAGGAACATCTTGGCGTACTGGGGGAACTTCTCCGGGCCGAGCACCACGAGGGCGATCACGGCCAGGAAGATCATCTCGCCCATGCCTATGCCCATGTCAAACATGGAATGACAACTCCTCAGGGGGTTTCGGCCGCGGCGGCCTCTTCATTCTTCTTCTTCCTGCGGAGGACGAGGTAGGACATCCAGATGCTGGCCTCGTAGAGGATCACCAGCGGCAGGAGCATGATGCTCATGGAGAACACGTCCGGCGGCGTCAGGATGGCCGCGGCGACCGCCATGATGACGATGGCGAACTTGCGGTACTCGCGCAGGGACTGCGGGGTGAGCAGGCCCATGTAGACCAGCACCAGCACGACCATGGGAAACTGGAACGCGATGGCGAAACCGGCCAGCAGCTTCACGATGATGCTCAGCGTCTCGGTGACGCGCAGCTGGATCTGCACCCACTCGGGGGTCCATTCCAGCAGGTAGGGGAGGACCAGGGGGAACACGCCGAAATAGGCGACCCCCACGCCGACAATGGCGAGGGCGCTGCACCCGCCCGCCAGAATCTGGACCACGCGGCGCTCGTGCGGGAGAAGCCCGGGGAAGACAAAGGCCATGATCTGGTAGAGGATGAAGGGCAGGGCGAGGAGAAAGCCGCCGTAGCCCGCGATCTTGAACTGGACCACCACAAACTCAATGGGGTTCAGAACGGTCCACTCCATGCTGCGCTTGGGCTTCTGGTCCGGGGCGGCCGGAGGAGCCGCCGCCGGATCCGTCCCGGCCGCGGGGACGGCCGCCGGAGCGGAGATCATGCCGCGCTCGCCCAGCGGGGCCAGGGGCCGGGCCAGCTGCTTGAGGATGACGTCTGACAGGGCGTAGCAGAGCAGCACCGCCACAAACAGCGCCATGATGGAGCGGATGATGCGCGTCCGGAGCTCGCCCAGATGCTCGGTGAACGTCATTCTCTTGTCGTCGTTTTCCATCCGCGGGGGGTTCCTTGGGGCCATGAACCCCCTATTATGGCACACCGCGCGGTGCCGGGGCGATTCACCGGCGGGAACGGCGGCCGCAGGGTGGCGGGTCCCGCCTCAGACGGTGACCCACGCGCCGGGGACGCACTTGTCGCCGAGACGGATTCCGAGGTCGGAGCCCTTGACGCTGTCGAAGTCGGCGCCCGCGGCGGGCAGCTGGAAGACCTCGCCGGGCTTGGCGCGGCGCAGCCGCTCGAGGGCGTAGATGCCCTCGACGGCGGACACCGTGACGCCGGTATCGGCGTTGAGGCGGGCGATCTCGTTGTAGAGGGCCTTGCGGTCCTTGTTCTCCTCGGCGAGGAGCTTCTGGGCCTCGTTGCGCTTCTCGTTGTCGCCGAGGGCGTCGCACTCGCGCAGCTCGAGGTAGCCGCGGTTGTTCTCGCCGAAGCAGCCGGGGGCCTTGAAGGCCTCGACGCGCGGGTTGCGGTCGCGCATGCGCACGGCGATTTCCTTGACGAGGGGGGAGGTGGTGACCTTCAGGGTGTCGGCGTGGACGACGCCCATGGGGCTGAAGAACTGCAGGACGGCGCGGGCGCGCGACTGCGGCCCGGCGGCGGGCTCGGCCTCGAGGCCGGGCAGGGCGTCCGTCTTGCCCTCGACGAAGTCCAGCACGTTCTCCGCCTGGGCGGCGATGTGGCGGATGTCGAGGGTGATGTGGGCGTCTATGCGGTGCTCGGTGCGGATGACGCACCCGACGGTGACAAGAAACAGGGCAACAGCCGCCGCGAGTCCGATTTTCATCCGCATGATCCGCTCTCCTCAGTAGTTTGCCGCCGGTGGCGGCCGTCCGGTGTCCTCGCTGCCATTCTACTGCATCCCGTCCGGATTCGCCACCTCCGCCGACGCGCCGTCGCGGCCCGCCCGCAGCGCCTCCAGCAGCGCCGCCGGATCAGCCTTGATGTCCATCGTCAGGTTCAGGTCGCGGCTCTCCAGCCGGGCCACCCCCTCGATGCGCCCGTCGCGCAGGGCAAGGGTCAGCACCGCCGCGTCAAAGGCCCGCTGGGGGTCGTCGCCGAGCACGTCGCGGATCAGGGCGGTCACCTGTTTCCCGCCGGTCATGGTGGTCACATACTGGCTCGTCAGGAGCTGCTCCACCATGTCCTTGTTCAGCGAGAAGCCGCTGGACGCCGCCAGGTCCACATGCAGGTCGGCCAGTTTCGCGTCGCGCACCAGCAAATCCGCCGTACCGCCGACGCGGCCCGTCAGCACGACCGACGGCGGCTTAAACTCCTGCGTGAACACGGCCAAATCCACGTCGCTGACGGTCATGTCCACCCTCAGGGGCATGCCCTCGTCAACAAGCGCCGCCGTTCCGGTCATTCCCACGCTGCCGCCGAAGACGGCCGCGGTGGCCTCCTCCAGCAGGACTGTGCCGTTTTCCACACGCGTTTTTCCCGCAATGGCCGACCAGCGGGTGCCCGCGACGGTGCAGGATTCGGCGGAAAGCGCGCCCGCCCCAGCCCACCCGCTGTCGGAGCAATACAACTGTCCCGAGGCGGCGACGCCCTCCAGCGCGGCGTCCACCGCCGACAACACCAGACGAGGGAAGGCGGCGCTGTATTCAACGGGCGCGGACCCCTGCGCCGCCGTGCCGCCGAACGCCAGGGCGCCGCAGTGGGCCTCCGCGCGGCCCTCGGCCTCGCGCAGCCAGCCCTTGGACACCAGCGGCCCCAGCCCCGTCTCGAAGGAAAGGCCGCCAAGGACGGCCAGGCCCTCCTGCCAGCCGGCGCTCTCGAGAGTGAAAAGGGTGTCCTCCCCGAGGGCGGCGCGGACCGTGCCCGCATGCAGGCGCAGCGGCGACGGGACGGCGCGCAGGTCGGCGGACAGGGTGGTCTCCATGCCGTAGGGGAGGGACCAGCCGCCGTAGCCCAGCGCCTCCAGTGTGACCGTCACCGGCGCGGTGAGGTCGCCCTTGGCATCCCGGCTCCCCTTCGCGGAGGCCCGGAGCGTGCCCCACAAGTCCGGGAACCCGGCAAGCTTCGCCCAGGGGCCCAGTTCCGTCTCGATGGTGAGGTCGCCGGAAGCCGCGCCTGTTCCGGGCGCAAACCGCAGCTTCTCCGCCGTCGCGCGCGCCGCATCGCCGAAGGCCGCCGACAACGAGCCGGTCACCGCGTCCGGCGTTCCCGAGAGGGATGCCTGAAGGGACAGGGGCCAGTCGTCGGGCAGCGCCGCGCCGCCCCAGCCCGGCGGCGGCGCGGTCAGGGTTCCCTGGACGGTCCATCCACCCGCCGCCGGCAGGGAGACCGCCACCGGGCCGTCCAGCGCGAGCGCCAGCGGGTCCAAAAGTCCGGACCCCGTGATCCCGCGCCACCACGCGGCGGGCGCGAGCTTGGAAAGCGCCGCGTCCAGCGAAACGCCCGCGTCACCGTATTTCATTTTGGCGGTTGCCGACCCGTCGCCGAGGTGCGCGGCGGCGGCGCCTTCGACCCCCTCCTGTCCTGCGGCGCGGACCGCTGAAAACTCCACGGTGGCGGTGTCTGCGGCCAGCGCGGCGGACGCGGTTCCGGCAAGGTTCAGCCCCTCCGGCGAGGAGACCATCTCCGCGTTCCCGGTCACGGATTTCAGGCCGGGAATCCGCGCCAGCGCGGCGGCGGCGGGAACGGCCCCGCCCAGCGCGCCCACGGGGAGCTCCTTCACCCCTGCCCGCACGGACAGGCGGGACGCCGCGGCGTCCTGCGCCACGGACAGCGTCAGCGGCGGCAGGTTTCCAAACGTCACCGACCCGCCAAACGCACCGGGCGCTTCGCCGGGGGCAATGTCCACGGCGAGGTCGCCGGCGGCCCAGGGGGTCTCCAGCGGCCCGACGCGCAATCCGGGCACCGCGGCGCGCAGCGCCAGCGTGTCCAGCGCGGGCGCCCCGCCGCGCCACGCGGCGGCCAGCTTCCCCTGTTCCACGTTCACCGAGGAAAACGCCACAGGGAGGAACGACCCCGCCAGCCGCCCCCACTCGGGGCGGTTCAGCGCGAGCCGCGCGAGGGAGACGCGGAGTTCCCGGTCGCCGCCGGCGGTGCGCGTCTCCAGGGAGAGGTCCGCGGCGTCCCCGGCCTCCGGGCTGTCATAGCGGAGCGACGCCGACGCGCCGTCGGCGCGCAGCTCGGCGGAGAAGGCGGCCTGCTCGCGCAGGCCCGTGAGCCGGGCAAGCGTCTCGCCCCCCCGCTCCAGGATCATGTCGCCGTCCAGCCCCACCCCGCCGGAATACGCGGTGGACGAGGCGAGGGAGACATCGGCCTTCAGCCCGTTGAGCTGAAGCCGGACGCCGCCGTGCCCCGACACGTGCACCGCGCCCCCGGTCACCCGGACCTGCCGGGGCACAAAGCGCTCAATGTCCCAGCCGCTGGAGGGTTGCGCCAGAAAGCGCAGCAGGAAGCCGTAGTTGGCCGCCCCGTCGTCGGCGCGCACCAGCGACAGGATCGGCCGGCGCACCGCCAGGTCGCCGAAGAGCCGGCCCTGTTCCGGCGAAAAGGACAGCGTCATCTCCTCCGCCGTGAGCAGGCACGGCAGGGGCACCTCGGGATCGCGGACGTTCAGATGGGTGACCTGCGCCCCGCCCTGACCCAGGTGCAGCCGTCCCGACACCCGCCCCCCGAGGAAATCCCCGGCCAGCTTGAAGGCCGCGCGGTGCGGAAGTCCCCCCATCCACGCCGCCCCGGCGAGCAGGGCAAGCACGAGCAGCGCGCGGAGGACGCGCCGACGCGGCCGCGCCGGGGATTCGGTGCGTTTGTCAGGGACAGACGGCTGATCCATAAACCCTCAGTGCATGTTCAGGGTGAAAGACCATGTTTTCGCGAAGATGTCCGGCCCGCGCCTTTGAGGCGGCACGGGCTTCCAGCCCGTGGTTTTCGGGCCGCATCCATGACTCAATCCACGGGCTGGAAGCCCGTGTCACCTCTCCGGGGCCGCTCTTTTCCGCTCGTGGCGGGGCGCGGCGGAAAACACGCGTGTCAGCCTTCAAATGTTCAGCCGCGCAGCGCGTCCACGGCGGCGCGGATCGCGCGGATGTGGTCCGGCCCCGTGCCGCAGCAGCCGCCGATGATGCCCGCGCCCGCCGCGGCCAGCGCGGGGACGTTCGCCGCCATGATCTCCGGCGTCTCGGGGTACTCGATGCGCCCGTCGGGATGCTGGAGGGGCCGCCCGGCGTTCGGATGCGCGATGACCGGCGTGTCCGGCGCGGCGGCGCGCAGGGCGGCCACCACCCCGGCCATCTCCGCCGAGCCCAGGCTGCAGTTCGCGCCGAGGATGTGCGCCCCGGCGGCGAGCATCTCCTCCGCCATCTGCTCCGGGCTGACGCCCATCATGGTCCGCCAGCCCGCGTCGGTCTTCCGGTCAAAGGTGAACGACGCCACCACCTCCAGGCCCGTGTTCTCGCGGACCGCGCGCACGGCGATGCCCGCCTCGTCCACAGCGGACATGGTCTCCACCGTCACGGCGTCCGCGCCGCCCTCCTCCAGCGCGACGGCCTGCGCGCGGAAGGCGTCGTACAGCTCCTCCTCCGCCACGTCGCCCATCATCAGCAGCTTGCCCGTCGGGCCCATGGAGGCCATCACATGGCGGTCCGGCCCGGCGGCCTCGCGCGAAAGCCGCGCCGCCGCGCGGTTCAGCTCCGCCACGCGCCCGTCCAGCCCGAAATGCGCCAGCTTGAACCGCGTGCCGCCGAAACTGTTCGTCATGACAATGTCCGCGCCCGCCGCCGCGTACACGGCGGCGATGCCCCGCACATCGTCCGCACGCTCCACGCACCACAGCTCCGGGCATTCCCCCGGCTGCATGCCCTTCGCCACCAGAAAGGAGCCCCACGCCCCGTCCGACACCAGCACCCGGCCGGAGGCCGTCTCTTCGCGCATTGTCTTCATGGCTTTCCTCGTCCTTGGGGTCAAACAGGCCGCCCCGCAGCCCGGTAGAAACAGTGTACACCGCCCCCCCGTCCAAACCCAACGCGCGGGGATGTTTCCCCTTGGGCACCGGATGAGGAAGGACCGTCGAGACGCCCGCAGAGCAACGCGCCTTGTGGATTCACGCCGAACGTGCCTGCGGCAGAGAAGATCAAGGCATCCTCCCATGAGACGCGGAGAACTTGAGGCGTTCAGACAAGAGATTGCCGCGCCGGCCGGGGCGGCCGACTCGCAATGACCGGGCCGGCCGGGGCTTTGGCGGGAGCGAGATTGCTTCGCTACGCTCGCAATGACGCGCGTTTCCCCGTCATTGCGAGCGTAGCGAAGCAATCTCGTTCCCGGATCGGCTCCCTTTCTCACGGTGTCTTGTCCGGCGATCAGGCCTCACCGCGCCTCGGCGAGCGCCTTCACCGCCTCGTCGTCGAGGGCCTCGCGCTGGAAGCGGACGCGGGCGATGTCGCCGTGGAAGCCCTCCAGCTCCGAGTGCAGGGGGTTGCAGCCGACGCCGAGGGCTTTCGCGTCCGTGGCGAGGAGTTCGGGCACGGCGAGGGACGCGGCCTCCGCGCCGTTGACGAAGAGCCGTATCGCCGCGCCGCGTTTCACGACGGCGGCATGGGTCCATTCGCCGCGCGCCACGGGCACGCCGGGCGTCTGGAAGGTGCCCATGGGGTGCTCGATGCGGACCACGAGCTGCCCGCCCGTCAGCGCGAGGCGCAGGGGGTCGCAGCCGCCCTGGTACCACGCGGAGACGATCTCCTGCCAGCCCTTGTTGGCCGGGTCGGGGGCTTCTGCGCGGAACCAGACGGACAGGGTGTGGTTGCGCGTGGGGAAGCCGGGGGCGTCGTAGACCAGCTTGGAGGCCTTGCCGTCGAAGCGCAGGGCGCCGTCCGCCGCGCCGTCGGGGCCGGGCGCGGGGGCGAGCTGTTCGGCGGCCAGCACCGCGCCCGCCGCCGGGTCGGGCGCGCCGCGCAGGGGCGCGTCGAGCACGGTCCCCTTCATGCGCGAGGGCAGCGCGGGGTCCACCGCCACGCAGAGCGGAGAGCCGACGGCGGAAACCACCGCGCCGCCGACATGCGCCCTCACGCACACAAAGACGGGCCCGGCCGCCGCGTCGCGGCCGAATTCGGGGGCCGCATGGGGGACTTCCAGGCCCTCCGCGTGCCAGAGGGCATCGGTCCTTTCCATATCCCGCGCCACGGTCACGTCATACACCGCCCCCTCCTCCGCCGCGGGGGACCACTCCACCATGAGGTCCTCCGGCGGGACGCGCGATCCGGGGACGGGCCAGGTGACGTAGAACGGGGCGGGCGGCGCGTTGCGCACGGGCAGCCAGGACTCGTAGCGGGTGCCGTGGGCGCCCGCGGTGGCGAAGTCCACCAGCGTGAGCGTGCGCCCGTCGGGGGCAACCACGGGGCAGCACACGAGGGGCGCGAACCGGCCCGCGGGCGGGTCGGCGGGTGTCAGGGCCAGCGTGTCCAGGTCGAGTTCCGGGAGGTCTGCCGGGTCGAAGGCGTTGTACTTCTGGTCGTAGGCCAGCAGGAGCGGCCCCCGGTAGAGGGAGCTGCGCCACTGGACATGCGCGTCGCCCCGGAGCGCCCGCGGCCGCATGTCGAAAGTCATCGCGATGACGTCGCCTGGTTTCCACTCCCGCTCCACGCGCAGATAGGCGCCCGCCGCCACACCCGGCACCGCCGCGCCGTTCACCTTCACCACGGTCTCCTTCGACCATCCGGGGATGCGCAGGAAGAGCGCCGCGCGCCGGGGCGTGTCGGGCCGCACCTCGATCTCCAGCTCCCCGTCCGCGGGGTATCCGCCCCGCTGGACAAAGGTCCATTCCTCCGCGCCGTCCGCCCTGGCGGTGAAGGTGCCCGGCCCGTAGTAGTTCAGATGGAGACCGCCCGCCCCCCGCATGACCGCCCAGTCCGACAGCATCGCCAGGCCGCGCGGGCCGTTCACGGAGCAGCAGTTCAGCTCCGGCGTGCCGGGGCGCGACTGGAACACGATGGAGTGCGCGGACGCCGGGCGCTTGCCGTTCATGGGCGTGTCGTAGGTGCACCACCGGCCGCTGGGGTGCTCGTAGCCGAGGACGGCGTTCCAGAAGGCCAGCTCCAGCGCGTCGGCGACGGCGGGGTCGGCGGACAGGCGCAGGGCCTCGACGGAGTACGCGATCCACGCGACGGTGCAGCAGGTCTCGATGGACCCGGGCATGAAGGGGTTGCCCGTGGCCTGCTCGTTGGTGGAGAAGCTGCCGGAATTGTGGACGTCGTGCGCGCGGATGCTGCGCCACCAGTGCAGGAGGGCGTCGCGGTATTTCGCCTCCCCGGTGATGCGGAACAGCTCGCCCAGGCCGAGCATGGGGTGCAGGCTCTCCCAGCGCGGCTTCGGCGACTGGTAGAACTCCGTCCCCGCGAGGGCGGCGTTCAGGTAGTCCCCCGCCGGGGGCCGCGCCCAGTCCTCCTCGATGGCCCGCATCATGCGCAGGTACTCCGGCTTCCCCGTCTCGCGGTGGAGCAGGCCGAGGCTGTGGATGACCGCCATGTTCATCTCCGCCGACCCCGCGTCCAGCACGCGGCGGCCCGTGTCGAGATAGGTGGCGCAGACGAGGTCGGCGGCCCTGCACGCGGCGGCGAGCGCCGCCCGGTCGCCCGTCTCGGCGAACCAGGTGTGCAGGGCGAGCATGGCGTGGTAGTGCCCCCACAGGTCCCAGTGGCCTAGGAGGCGCTCGCCCTTCCGGAAGGGGCCGAGATAGCCGTCCGCGTCCTGCGTGGCGACCAGCTCCGCGATGAGGCCGCGGGTCATTTCGTCCAGCGCCGCGCTGTCCGAAATCCGCCGCATGAGCACCGCCGACGTGAGGAACTTGCCGATGAACTCGCCCGCCCACGGCACCGGGTCCTCATAGTCCGGCGCGCGGTCGCGCAGGCGCATCATCTCCAGCATGCCCGGATTCGCGTCCGGCGCGGGCAGGAGCCACTGGTCCACAATGGCGTCCACATACCGCCCCGCATGCCCCTCCAGCGACGCCGTCAACGGCGCGGGCGTCAGCAGGTCCGCCCCCGCCGTCCCCGCCCCGTCCGCCGCCGACAGCACGCACACCAGCACACCGATCATCCCCGTCATGGCGTCTCTCCCAGTGGGGGCCCCACAGGCGCGGCCCGCCAACCATGGTACTCCCGGGCACCCCCGACGAAAAAGCGGATTCCTACAGACGCCGGGCACCCATCCAGACGCTCCCGCATCACCGGATACGCGACGGCCTTCGTGTCCGCTCCAGGGCGCAGCAAGCGGCGCCCCTACGGCCTCCTGCCTTGGGCTCACGCAACGGCGCGGGAGTCGCCATCTGTAGGGGCGCTGCTTGCTGCGCCCTCTTCTTTCGCGACATGACCGTCGCACCCTTCGGGTGACGGGTATTCTGCATGATGGCGTGCATTTCACCGCGTTCCCACGGGGATGGGTTTTTCCGGGGGCGTTCGGCTACAATGCCGGGGCGGGCCGCGGGGGTCGCGGCGCAAGAGAGGGACCATGCCATGACGGTGCTTGCGGGTTGGGACTGGGCGATCATCGCGGTGTATTTCGGGGCGGTGGCGGGGATCGCCCTGTGGGCGTCGCGCAACCAGAACACGTCGGCGGACTATTTCCTGGCGGGGCGCGACGTGGGGTGGTTCGCCGTGGGGGCGTCGCTGTTCGCGTCGAACATCGGGTCGGAGCACCTGGTGGGGCTGGCGGGGGCGGGGGCGAAGAGCGGGATGGCGATGGCGCACTATGAGCTGCACGCGTGGTGCATCCTGGTGCTGGGGTGGGTGCTGGTGCCGTTCTACTACCGCTCGGGCGTGTTCACGATGCCGGAGTTTCTGGAGCGCCGGTACAACCCGGCGGCGCGGTGGATCCTCTCGATCGTGAGCCTTACGGCCTATGTGTTCACGAAGGTGAGCGTGACGGTGTACGCGGGGGGCACGGTCTTCGCGACGCTGTTCCCGGACGTGAACATCGCGGGGCTGGACAGTTTCTGGGTGGGCGCGCTGGCGACGGTGATCCTGACGGGCATCTACACGGTGGTGGGCGGCATGAAGGCGGTGGTGTACACGGACGCGATGCAGGCGGTGGTGCTGATTGTCGGGTCGCTGACGATCACAGCGCTGGGCCTGTGGCATCTGGGCGGCTGGGCCGAGCTGCGGGCGCAGTGCGGCCCGACGCACTTCAACATGTGGCGGCCCTGGAACGACCCGGATTTCCCGTGGCCGGGCATGCTCTTCGCCGCGCCCATCGTGGGGCTGTGGTACTGGTGCACGGACCAGTACATCGTGCAGCGGACGCTGGCGGCGCGCAACCTGACCATCGCGCGGCGGGGCACCATTTTCGGCGCCTATCTGAAACTGACGCCCGTGTTCCTGTTCATCGTGCCGGGGATGATCGCCTACGCCCTGGCGAAGAAGAACCTGCTGGTGCTGGAAAGCCCGGACCAGGCCTTCCCCGCGCTGGTGTCGCAAATCCTGCCGGTGGGTGTCAAGGGGCTGGTGATCGCGGGGCTGCTGGCCGCGCTGATGAGCTCCCTGTCCGCCCTGTTCAACTCCTGCTCCACCCTCTTCACGGTGGACATCTACCAGAAGCTGAAGCCGCGGGCGTCGGAGCGGGAGCTGGTGACCGTCGGGCGCGTCGTGACCGCCGTCGTCGTGGTGCTCGGCATCGCGTGGATCCCCGTGATGAAGATGGTGGCCGGGGCGCTCTACGAGTACCTCCAGAGTGTGCAGTCCTACCTCGCGCCGCCCATGACGGCCGTGTTCTTCCTTGGCGTCTTCTGGAAGCGGCTCAACGGAACGGGGGCGGTCGCCGCGCTGGGGGCGGGCTTCGCCCTGGGCCTGCTCAAGCTGGCATGCCAGGTCTACGCGAACAGCTTCGAGCCGGCGGCGCTGGAGGCGCTGTCCGGACCGATGGCCCTCGCCGCGGCCTATGGCCACATCAACTTCCTGCTCTTCTGCGTGTTCCTGTTCGTGTTCTGCTGCGCCGCCCTGGTCGTGGTGAGCTACGCCACCGCCCCGCCGGACGAGAAGCGGATCACCGGCCTCACCTACGCCACCGTCACCGCCGAGGGCCGCGACGAAATCCGCGCGGGCTGGAACCGCTGGGATGTCATCCACACCTGCATCGTGCTGGGGCTGATCCTGGGCGTCTACCTCTACTTCACGGGGTGAGCCGGGGCGGCCGGGCCATGGACGAGATGGACGGCATGGACGCTATGGACTGAGAGGGCTGGGCAACGGCGCCGCCGTTATGTCCATCCCGTCCATACAGTCCATATCGTCCATTCCCCCTACGGCTTCAGCGCCTCCCCGGTGGTCGTGAAGGTCAGCCGGGCGCGGACGGGGCCGTCCTTTTGCGGGTCGGCGGCGAAGGCGCAGACCGTGTCCCCCGCCGCGAGCAGGGGCAGCACGCCGAGGGGCACGATGTCGGCCTTGAACGCGCCCCGCGCGTCGTACACCTTGCAGTCCGCGAAGTCGTTGTATTCCAGATACTCCCCGGCCTCGAGCGTGACGGGGAAGACAACGGTCTCGCCGCCCATGAGGAGGAACGGGTTCGCCACCACGCCCGCGCGCAGTTTCACGGCATGCACCGGCCCCAACTTCGCCGTTACGGTTTTCCCCTTGGGGAGGTTGGTGACGCCGACACTCATGGAGGCGATGCTGGCGTAGTCCACCCAGATGTGGTACATGGGGTAGAGGAAGCCCGTGAGCCGGTCGGGGTCGGCGGCCCAGTCGCCCCGGCGGCGGGTGTGGGGCCATTCCCAGGTCGCCAGCCGGTCGGACTCCGGCTCGACGAGGAGCACCTGCCGCCGCCCCTTGAAGTCCAGGGGGATGTAGTGGTCGGCGATGCCGCCGCCCAGATGCTCCGAGGCCCGGAGCTGCACGTTGAGCACCGCGCCCTGGCCATCGCCCTCCACCGTAAGCGCCAGCCCCCGGTGGGTCAGGTCGAGGGGCGCGGCAAACTCCGACCGGAAGGCGGCCCACGCGCGGCCCGGCTCGGCGGAGGCGTTCTTCGCCGTCAGCACCGCCGCGGGTCCGGGGGCGAGGGTGGCTTCCACCCCCTGCTGGGCGGTGGCGGGGGCGAATTCGCCGACGCCCTGAAAATCCGTCAGTACCAGCGTGTCGGGGGAGGCGGGGTCCCCGGCCGACAGCAGCGCCTCGATGCGGAGCCGCAGGGGCTGCTCGCCGTGGGGGTTGGCCACCGTCACCTCCGCGGGCGCACCCGTCACGGTGACGGTGTGGCGGGACCGGTCCAGGGGGAGGAACTTTCCGTCTGCCTTGGGGTCGAGGGTGAACTCCTTCCCCGGGGCGGCCAGTCGCGCCCGCACGGAAACGGGCACGGTGCCCGCCGCACGCAGGGCCTCGTAGCGTTTGGCGATGCCGGCGAAACGCCCCGCGCCGCCGGTCTTCAGGGTCTCCGGCGTCACCCCTGCGATGTAGGAGAGGCTGCTGTCCGTGGCGAGGGCCTTGGCGCAGACATACTCGATGTCCTCGGGGAAGCTGCGCTCCGGCTGCACGCCGCCCCACCCGAACACGCCCCACCACCCGAGATGGACGGGCAGGAAGGACGCCTCCCAGCGCCGGTTGTGGAGGACATGGGCGTCCACGAAGTCCCGGGCACCCCGTGCGGGGCAGTCCCACGCGCCCATGCGCGAGCGCAGGGGCCACAGGTGGTGGAAAAAGGTGCTCATCTCCATGACGGCGGGCCGGTCGAGGCGGCGGGCCAGCTCATGGGTGAACTTCGCGGCGTAATGCCACGCGTGCGGGCCCCCTGCGAGGGTGTCCGCGCCGTCCAGCGCGTCGAGATAGAGCATGTCGAAACCGCATTCGTTGAACAGGTCCGCCGTGCGCCGCGCGACCTCGGTGAACAGGGTGGAGTCGCCCTTGGGGACGAAGAGGCCGAAGCACTCCTTGAGGTGGGCGGCCTTTGCCCCGCGCGCGTGCCGCGCGGCCTTGGTGCCCAGCGCGCCGCGCGTGCAGCCCGTGAAGGCGTAAGGCGCCTCCTTCGACACGCCGGTGTACGTGATCAACTCGTCGCCCACGCGGAGCGTGGCGCTGTTGCGCACCTGGAACCCCGTGACGGCGGATAGGGTTGCCGTGTCCTCGTTCACCGCCACCTCCGTCGCGTCGGCGCCCAGCCCCTCCGCGAGGGTGAACACGGCGTCGGTGTCGAGCCGGTCATCGGGAACGGGCGTGACCCAGGGGGTCTCCTTGGCGATGAAAAAGGCGTAGGTGTGGAGTCCGGCGGCGAGGCCCGCCGCGTGGATCGTGTCCACGACGGCCTTGAGGCTGTCCCGCCCGCGCGGGTACACGTCGCGGTTCACCTCGTAGTCGCCCCAGCGGAACGCGTGGCCGCCGTGCAGGTCGAGCTGCGTCGCGCCGACGCTGTGGGCGGCCTGGATCCAGTACGCGACGTTGGCCTCCGTCACGTCCTCCGTGGCGATGAGGTACGAGCCCCGGTTGATCTTCGCCTCCTGCGCCCAGGGGCCGCCCAGGGGGGAGTGCTCCAGGCCTTCGGCGGACTGGAGCGCCTCTTTCAGCGCGTCGCGGAGCCCGGCCATGGGCGCGGCGACCACGGCGCCTTTGGCCCCCCGGAACCCGAACCGCTCCGGGGCGGTGAACCCCGTGAGGCCCGGGCAGAGGCCGGGGATTTGCGCGCAGTTCGTCTCCAGGTTCAGCGCGAGCGGGCTGACCGCGAAGGGTTCGTCGGGCGCGCCGCGCAGGGTGGTGGGGATCTGGGCGAACACCAGCTCGGCCGCGCGCTCGCAGGTGAGGGAGGACACCTCGAATTCAATGCGGCGGAACGCCGAAGTGACGCAGAAGACGGCGCGGCCTTTGATGTCCGCGAACTCCAGCGTGAGCTGCCCGTTCTCATACGAGGCCGATGTCGCGGGAAACGTCTCGCCGCCTCGCCGCACGGCGGCGAAGGGGACCCCCGTGTCCGGAACGCCGTAATCCTCCCCGGCGCGCATGTCCATCACCCCCGTGGCGCGCGCGTCCGCCGAAAGGATCAGGGCAAAGGAGTCCGTTTGCAGATAGATGTCACCCGCCACCCGGGGGGCGTTGCCCGCCGCGGAAAGCGCCAACACCAGCGCGGAAAGTGCCGACAGCATCATAGGACCACCCCGTCCCGCGGGAGACGGCGCCCCGGGGGAAGTCCCGGAAAGACCCGCTCCGCCACCCCCCTATCATACATTCCCGGTGCGCCCCGCGCACACACGAAAACACCGGGCAATCCCCGTGCAGGGGCGCCGCTTGCTGCGCCCTGGAGCGGACGCATGGGCCGTCGCTTATCCGGCGGTCCGGGTTCGCCGGGCGCGGGTGGACTCTTCCCGCGCCGGGGCCCCACAATAAGGCGGAGCTTCCGGCGCCGGAACTTTCCGGGCCGGGCGGTGTTACAAGGGGCAGGTTGATGGAGCGGCCCATGCAGGACACGGAAGACTGGGCGCTGGCGTTCCGCGCGCGGGACGGCGACACGGACGCGTTCGCGCGGCTGGTGCGGCGCTATCAGCGGCCGGTGGTCCATTTCTGCGCCCGCATGACCGGCTCCCTCGAGGACGCGGAGGAGGTCGCCCAGGAGGTGTTCCTGGGGCTCCACCGCAGCCTGCCGACACTTGAACCGAGGGCGCGGCTCTCCACCCTCCTCTTCGGCATCGCCCGGAACCTGTCGCTGAACTGCATCCGCAACGGGAAACGGCGCGGCCGCGACCGCATGGTGTCGCTGGACGCGGCGCCGGTGGATTATGCGGGCGGCGTGACGCCGGACCGGCACGCCGAGGCGTCGGAGCTGGGCGGCCTGCTGGAGGCGGCGCTCCTGCGCCTGCCGGAGGACCAGCGGGAGGTGCTGCTGCTGCGCGAATACGAACACATGGACTACGGGGCCATCGCCGAAACGGTCGGATGCCCCGTGGGCACGGTGCGGAGCCGCCTCGCCCGCGCGCGGGAAAGCCTGCGCCGGGAACTGGAGGCCTGGGACCACGGATCATGAATCACCGGCATGCGAGCGATTGGCCTGTAGGGTGTGTCAGAGCGGAGGCATTCCGACAAGAGATTGCCGCGGCGGCCGGGGCGCCGCCTCGCAATGACGCGCTGCGCGCCGGCCTTCTTGATGCCGCCGCGTCCCCCCGTCATTGCGAAGGAGCGGAGCGACCGAAGCAATCGCGCCGACGCCGGATCCACCGACCAAGTCCCCGTCATTGCGAAGGAGCGGAGCGGCTGAAGCAATCGCGCCGACGCCGGATCCACCGACCAAGTCCCCGTCATTGCGAAGGAGCGGAGCGACTGAAGCAATCTCGCCGACGCCGGATCCACCGACCAAGTCCCCGTCATTGCGAAGGAGCGGAGCGACTGAAGCAATCGCGCCGACGCCGGATCCACCGACCAAGTCCCCGTCATTGCGAAGGAGCGGAGCGACTGAAGCAATCTCTTGCCCGCCACGGCCTCCGTTCGTGCCTTGTCTTGTCCGGCAACAGGGAGCGAAGCGAATCATGAACAGGGAACACGGGCTGACACAGGAAGACCTGGAGCGGATCGGCGCGATCCTCGACGGCGAGGGCGCGGACCCCGCGGCGGACGCCGCGTGGCTGGCCGCCAACCCCGCCCGCGCGGCGTATCTGGAACAGATGCGGGCGCTGCGCGGCGCGCTCGCGCGCCTGTCCGCCCCGGAGGTCTCCCCCGGGTTCGCGGAGCGGGTCTGCGGGCGCATCCCCCCGCTGCGCGGGGAGCATGCCGCGCGCTTCCGCCGGGTCACGGTGACCGTGACCGCGCTGGCGGCCTCGCTCGCGGTGATCGCCGGGGGCGCGTGGGTCGCCCTGTCCCTGGAGGATCCCGCGCCCGCCCCGGCGGCCCTCCAGTTGGCCGCCCCGCCGACAGGCGAAGACGCGGAACTCCCAACCCCGGAAACGCTCTGGCCCTTCGAGGACGGCATGGCCGAGGTGCTGGAGGCAAGCGAGACGCTGACGGACGCCGAACTGGTCGCCGCGCTGGCGCTGGAGGAGGACGGCGCGGCGGCGGACGCGTGGCTGGACGCCGAGGGAAACGGGGGCGTGTGGGCCCTGTATGAGGAGGCGGAACTGCTGGCTGACGAAAACGCGGAGGCGCTGGCGCCCCTGCTTCGGAGGGGCGCGCCGCTCGTCTAGCGCGGCGCCCCGGCGCAACCGGAAAAGGAGACACCGAAGATGAAGACATTCTGGATGGGCCTGTGCGCGGCGTGCCTGCTGGCCGCCGGCCTGATGGTGCAGCCGGCCGCCCAGCCGCCGGAAGGCCCCCCGCCCGGCGGACCCGCCGCCGGCCCGCCCCCCCCGGGAATCGCCCCGCCCGGCCCCGCGCCGCAGAAACGCCCCGGCGCGGCCCGCGAGGCCCGGGGCCGCGAAATGCTGGAACAGGTCATGGTGGCGCGCCTGTCCGAGGATCTCGGCCTGTCCGACGAACAGAGCGTGCTCATGGTCCGGCGCTTCTCCCAGTTCAGGAAGGAAACCCAGCAGCTCCAGAAGGAGCGCGCCGAGACGGTCAGGGAACTCCGCCAGACCGCCCTGAAGGGCGACGCGGACCCCGGCGCGGTGGCGCCCCTGCTCGAGCGCGCCCTGCAACTGAACGAGAAAATCGCCCTCCAGCGCCAGCGCCTTTTCCACGCCATGGCCGAAGGCATGGACCCCGTCCAGCAGGCGAAACTCCTGCTCTTCCTCGACGAGTTTGAGGGACAGATGCGCCAGGTGGTGAAAACCGCCCAGGAACGCCGCGCCCCCGGCCCGCCCGACCGCATGGGCCCCCCGCCCGGCGTACAGCCCGGACCGCCCCCGCCGCCCGGCGCGCCCCGCCCCCACAAACAGGGTGACCGCACCCCCCCCGGCCCGCCGCCCGCCCCGCCGCAGGAATAACCCGGCCCGTCCACGCGGCGCGCGCCGCCGATCATCGGACAAGGCACCGCCATGCCTGGCCCCTTGAGCGCCGAAGGCGCGCCACAAAATAGCCCGGGGCGTGAGCCCCGGGAAGGAGGGTGCGCCCATCCCCCACAGAGCGCTGAAAGCGCGGCACATGCGCGGAGGGTTGTTGTGCCGCCCCTTCAGGGCTCAGAGGGAGGGGTCGCGATTTCCCGGGGCTTACGCCCCGGGCTGTTTTGTGGCGCGCTTTCAGCGCTTTGGTCTTCGCTACCTCATCCGGATCATCGCGCCGCCCGTAAAACCAACCACCGTTTCGCCTGGCCGCTTCCTACGCCTTCACGATCTTCTCTCGTCCCTCCCGGACATCGCGGGTGAAATTGCGGGTGTCCACGACCAACGGGCTGTGTTTCACAATGAAGTCCGCGTCGTAGGCGGTGTGGGCTGTGGTGAGGAGGACGCAGTCCGCCGCCGCCAGCGTCTCCGCCGTGAGGGGGGCGCTTTCCATCGGGGTCGGCGCGGCGAGCCGGGGGATGTGGGGGTCGTTGTAGGACACCTCGGCGCCGTGGCCCCGGAGCAGCTCCAGGATGCGCAGGGCGGGCGACTCGCGCAGGTCGTCCACATCGGCCTTGTACGCCGCGCCCAGCACGAGGACGCGCGCGCCCTTGAGCGTTTTCCCGCGCTCGTTGAGGGCCTCCATGGTCCGGGTGACGACATACTGGGGCATGGAGGTGTTGATCTCGCCGGACAGCTCGATGAAGCGGGTGGTGAAGCCGTACTCGCGGGCTTTCCAGGTGAGGTAGAAGGGGTCAATGGGGATGCAGTGGCCGCCGAGGCCGGGACCGGGCTGGAAGGGCATGAACCCGAAGGGCTTGGTGGCGGCCGCGGCGATGACCTCCCACACGTCGAGGCCCATGCGGTCGCAGAGCATCTTGAGCTCGTTGACCAGGGCGATGTTCACGCTGCGGAACACGTTCTCCAGCAGTTTCGCCATTTCCGCGGCGGCGGGCCGGCTCACGGGGACCACGGCGCGGAACACGCGCCCGTAGAGCGCCGCCGCCGCCTCCGTGCAGTCCGCCGTGACGCCGCCGACCACCTTGGGGATGTCGGGCAGGGCGTGGCGCGTGTTGCCGGGGTCCTCGCGCTCGGGGGAGAAGGCCAGGAAGAAGTCCGCGCCCGCGCGCAGCCCGCCCGCCTCCAGCAGGGGCCGCACCACCTCCTCGGTGGTGCCGGGCCAGGTGGTGCTTTCCAGAACCACCAGCATGCCGGGCCGGAGGACCGCCGCCGCCGCCGCCACGGCGGCGCGCACGCAGGACAGGTCGGGTTCGCGGTGCGCCGTCAGGGGCGTGGGCACGCAGACGATCACGGCGTCGGCGCCCGCGAGGCACGCGGGGTCCGCCGAGGCGGTGAGGTTCCCGGCGGCCGCGGCCCTCGCCGCCCAGTCGCCGGGGAGGTGGCGCAGGGGCGACACGCCCGCGCGGAGCGCGCCCACCTTGGCGGGGTCCGTGTCGTGGACGATGACCGGGTGCCCGGCGTCGAGAAAATGCTTTGCCAGGGGGATGCCGACATAGCCCGCGCCGACGACGGCGACGGCGGCCCTTCCCGAGACGATGGCTTCCAGCAGGCGCTGTTTCATGGGGTGCCTTCCTTCCTCGCCGCCCCGGGTTTCATCACGGGGTACAGGGCGATGACAACCATGCCGAGCAGTCCGAAGAGGCCGGCGAAGGGCCCCACCAGCAGCACGCCGGTGTGCTCCCCGACCCGGTTGCCCCAGACGCTCATGGAGAGCGAGGCGAGCAGGACCGACCCGGCCATGGAGGCCTTCCAGATGAAGGCGCTGAGGCCGTTGTAGAGGGCCTCGCGCCGCTCGCCGGACCGCCGCTCGTCGCAGTCAATGATGTCGCCCATCATGGGCACGATCATGACATAAATGATGGCCTGGCCGACGCCGCAGTAGCCGAAGAGGAGCATGCCCATGAGCTGGCGCGTGGCAAAGTCCGCCCCGGACTTCCCGATGAGGTACATGAAGGGCATGCCGGTGGCGATGATGGCCAGGGCGGCGAACATCATCCACTTCATGTGGACGCGCCGCGCCACCAGGGGAATCACGGCGTAGGACGCCACGGCCACCAGGACGAACGGCACGAGCAGCTTCGTGATGGTGCCCTCGTCGCCGTCGAGCCCCAGCTCGGCCCAGTAGGGAAGCGCCCGCTGCACGGCCAGGAACCCGATGGTGAACAGGAAAAACGACGCGGCGTAGATGAGGAAGGGCCTGTTGCGCAGGGCGTCCAGCAGGGCCCGCCCGCAGGGCATCGGGTCCGACGGCACCGCCTCGGAGTCGTAGCGCTCGCGGACCAGCAGCACGGGGCACAGGAAGGTGAGGAAGGAGACGGCGGCGAAGATCATGGCGACGCGCCGGTAGCCCGCGGGGGAGAAGGACTCCTCGCGGCGCGTGGCCGACGGCCCGCCGGGGGCGTCGGCCAGCAGGGCGCGCACGCGCGCGAAGGCCAGATCCCCCCGCAGGGCGCGGGTGAGGGCCACGGTGGGCGCCCCCGACTCGTCCATCAGGATCAGGTTGGCCCGCACGGCCTCGCGGGCCGCCGCGGCGGCGAGAAAGTCGGCCAGCTCACCCGAGGGCGCGGTGCCGGGGGGCAGCATCAGGCGCAGATGGGCCGCGCTCTTCTCCACCCCCACCGGCCCCTGGACCCCGGGCGCGCCCGCGAGGGCCGCCGCCAGCGCCTTTTCGTCCATGAGCTCCGCCTGCGATGTCGGGTAGGTGATGGAAAAAAGCCCCCCGTCCACGCCCGCCAGGCTCTCCGCGGCGAAGGCCGCCGCAACCACCGGCGCCAGGCGCGCCCGGATCGCGTCCAGCTGCGCGGCGTCGGGCCCGGGCGCGTCAAACCGCGCGCCGGACCAGGCCTTGCGCCGCACGGGGGTCATTTTCCCCCGGAGCGCCTCCGGAAACGCCGCGGCCACGGCATCCTCCTGCGTGTGCTCGCGGATCCGCTCGTAGAGCGGCCCCGCCACGGACACGGAGACGGCGCCGCTTTCGTCCTTTTCCGAGACCGTCAGGCCCCCCGCCGTGCCCGCCTCCAGCCCCGTCTCGCCCGGGGGCAGCAGGCGTCCCACGGCGCCGCGGACGTCGGCGACCGGCCCGGCAAAGCGCAGGGCCAGACCGCTCTCCACGCGGCCGGGGTCCAGCGCCGTGATGAGCACGCCGGGCAGGGCGTTGGCGAAGGCAAGGCCGAGGATCATGCCGACGGCGACCCAGGTGCCGACGGCCACGCGGGCGGCCCCGGACCGGGCGATTTCCGGGCCGAGCGCGTTGAGCGGCACCACGGCCAGGGAGAAGAGGGTCCAGTGGGCGCAGAGGAAGACGGTTCCGTAGGCGAGGTTGAGGAGCGAGGTGCCCTCCACCGGGGGGTACCAGAACCCGACGAGGGTGAAGACCATGCCGAGGGCGCCCCAGAAGATGTAGGGGAGCCGGCGTCCGGGGATGGGGAGAATCCGCCATTTCCCCGGGCGCGTGGGGGTCTTGTCGGACAGGACGCCGACCACGGGGCTGCTGACGGCGTCCCACAGGGTGCCGATGATGAAGATGACCCCCACGAGCGCGACGGGCACGTAGATGGTGCGGCCCACGCCGCCGGACGGCGAGTAGAAATAGAGGCCCCACTGGTTGATGACCTCGCTGCACAGCTGCACGCCGACCATGGAGATGCAGATGGCCAGGCCCTCGTGCCAGCGGAACTCCCTGCCCTCTTGGTGCGTCAAACGAACGACTCCTTCCTGGACGGCGCGGCGATTCCGCGGGGTGCGGGCCGCCGTCAGACGATGCGGGTGCCGGGGGGGATGACGGCGTCCTTGAACACGACCACGATCCCGTCGCGGATGGCGTAGCCGTCGCCGTCGTAGTCCTTCATGCGGTCCGAGCCCCGGATGACCACGTTGTCCCCGATGCGGGCGTTGTGGTCAATGATGGCCTGCGAGATGCGGGCGTTGCGCCCGATGCCGATGGCGACCCCGACCTCCTCCGGCGGCTCCGCCTCGAAGTAGTCCGCCCCGAGGACGATGGCGCGCTCGATCACCGCGCCCGGCCGGATCCGGCTGCGGATGCCGATGATGCTGTTGCGGATGGTCGCCCGCTCGATCTGCGACCCGCTGCACAGGATGGCGTTCTTCACCGACGCGTCCACGACCCGCACCCCCGGCAGCATGCGGGCATGCGTGTAGACGGTGTGGTCCGGGTCGTGCAGGTCGAAGGGCGGGTCCGGCGAGGTCATGGCCATGCTCACGTCGAAGTACGACCGCACGGTCCCGATGTCCTCCCAGAACCCGCTGAACATGTGCGCGAAGACGCGGTGGGTCTTGAGCGCCCCGGGGATGATCTCCTTGCCGAAGTCCAGCCACGACGGGTTGCGCAGCAGCAGCTCCTCCAGCACCTCCGCCCTGAAGGCGTACACGCCCATGGAGGCCAGGTGCTTGCGGCCCTTCGGCTCCAGGCCGAAGTCGCTGAAGAGCCCCGACGGCGTCACCAGCTGGTCGAGCACGGCGTCCTCGCGCGGCTTCTCCACAAAGCGGCGGATCGCGCCGCCGCGCGACACCTTCATGATGCCGAAGGATGTCGCCGCCTCCCGGTCCACCGGCAGCGCCGCCACCGTGATGTCCGCGTCGTTGCGCAGGTGCGTGTCCAGCAGGGTGCGGTAGTCCATCCGGTAGAGCTGGTCGCCCGAGAGGATCAGGAAATGCTTCAGGCCCCGCTGCCGGATGTGCAGCAGGTGCTTGCGCACCGCGTCCGCCGTCCCCTGGAACCAGTCGCCGATGTCGTTCGTCTGCTCCGCCGCCAGAATCTCCACCGAGCCCCCGCTGAACTCGTCGAACTTGTACGTGTTCTTGATGTGCCGGTTCAGCGAGTGGCTGTTGAACTGCGTCAGCACGAGGATGCGCAGGATGCCCGAGTGGATGCAGTTGCTCAAAGGAATGTCCACCAGCCGGTAGCGGCCGCACAGCGGCACCGCCGGCTTCGAGCGCACCCGCGTCAGCGGGTACAGGCGCGTGCCCCGCCCGCCGCCCAGCACAATCGCCCCCACCTCGTTCATCAGATCAACGCCCGGCCCGCCAAACATGTCCTTCATGCGCGCGTGTCCCTGTTGCCTGCACCCATGGCCGCCGCCCCCGAGCGGGGGCCCGCCGCCGCACGCATTTTACCCGACCCGGCCCGCCAAACCAAATGCCGCGCCCCGGCCCGCGCACAGAGAACACAAGGCACGGTGGACAGTATGGACGATATGGACGATATGGACGAAATGGACAACGTGGAAAGGCGATCCCACAGCAGACCGCCGTTGTCCATGCCGTCCATACCGTCCATACCGTCCATACACACAGCGGGCCGGACAGGCACCCTGCCTGTCCGGCCCGCAGAAAAACCGTCTTCTCCTGAATCAGGCGCCCGCGCCGCCCATGGGGCCGCCCATGCCCGTGCGCTTGCTGCGCTCGATGGACTGGAGGGCCAGGTAGTTCTCGCCGTACATCTTCAGGTGGTCCATCTCCGTGTCGTACTGGTCGAAATGGCGCTCCTCGTCCATGACGAGGTCCTCGAAGAGCTTCTTGGACGCGGAGTCGGCGTTCGCGCCGCACTCGTTCGCCCAGCGGTTGTAGGCCGCCGCGCTGTCGGTCTCCATCTGGCAGGCCAGCTCCAGCATCTCCTTCACGCCCGAGATCTTGCTGACCGGATGCTCCGCGACCATCTCCACCTCGCCCTTGAGGAAGAGGATGCGCTCGGCGATCCGCTCGATGTGCAGCATCTCCTCGATGGCCGTGCGCTTGAACAGGTTGGCCAGCAGGTCGTAGCCCTGGTCGTCGCAGTGGAAATGGAAGTACATGTACTGGTGGACCGCCGACAGCTCGTCCGCCACCGCCTTGTTCAGCAGGGCCACACTCTGCTCATGACGCGCCATGTCAAGTTCCTCCATGGTTGGGTTGGACTTTGCCCCTAAGATACCACCCGCCCGCGGAGAAAGGCAATTCTCCCGGGACGGCCGGGGCGTTGGCGGGAACGAGATGGCCGCACTCGCTTCGCTCGTTCGCAATGACGTCCGTTTTGCGGTCGTTGCGAGCCCCGGACCGTCGCGGGCGGGAATTCTGCCCATGAAGCATGGATACGGGTGTCCTTTTCCTCTTCACCCCGGAGGGGTGAGGGATGTTAGCCGGTGGTTGAGCGAAGCGATACCACCGGAAACCGATGCCCCCTCTTCCTTTCTGGCACCCCGGCAGGGGTGCGGGACTCCGGGGCCAGCGGGAACCGACGTGTCCTGAACCCCTGCCGGGGTTCTTGAAAAAATGGGAGAGGGCCTGCTGTCCGGTGGTATCGCTTCGCTCAACCACCGGCTAATGTCCTGCATCCCTCCGGGATGCCCAAGACTTTCGCTTTTGGCCATTTCAACGTTTGGCAGAGAGTAACCGGCAGCTTGGGGCGCGGAAGAATACGTTTACTTCATTAGCAGGGAGCGCAGAGACCGAAGCAATCGCGTGCCCGGTGCGGCCCCGGTTCTCACCTGACCCGGCGACCAGGGGGGCAGGGCGGGACGCGGCTCCGTGGCCCAGGCGTCCCGCCTGCCCACGGGTCGGGACTTTGCGAAACGCTGGCGCGGCCCCGGGAGTCTGTTGTATAAAGGCTGACGCGGGCCGCCGTGAGGGTGGCCCTAAAAGGAGTGCTCCCGCAATGAGGATTTCGCATTTTCGGCCGCTTTCGCTGTCCCTGGTGCTGGTGCTGGCCCTTTTCTCCCTGGCGGCGGGGGCCGAAACCCGCTCCCTGCTGGTGCTCCACACCAACGACGTCCACGACCATGTCGCCCCCGGATACAACGGCCGCGGAGGACTGTGCCATGCGGCGGGGCTGGTGGCCGCCGAGCGAGCGAAGCGGGACGACATCCTCCTGCTGGACGGCGGCGACCTGATGGAGAAGGGCGACATGGCCGCCCACCGCACGAAAAGCCGCCTCACCTATGAACTCGCCGCGCGGATGCGGTATGACATGGTCGTGCCGGGCAACCACGACTTCACCTACGGCGAGGCGTACCTGAAGGAGTGCCACGCCCTGCTGGAGGGCGCCGTCTCCGTGTGCTGCAACGCCTTTGACAAGGCGGGCGGCACGGTCTTCGCCCCGTCGGCGGTGAAGACGGTAAACGGCATCCGGATCGGCGTCATCGGCGCCATCACGGACACCAACGACGCCGACACGCGCAGCCTGAAGCAGACCGCCGCGCTGGTGGCGGCGGAGGCAAAGCGCCTCGCCCCGGAGACGGACCTCCTCATCGTGCTGGCGCACCTGGGCAAGAAAAGCTGCCTCACCCTCGCCGAAGCCGCGCCAGAGGTCAACCTCTTCGTCGGCGGCCACACGCACGAGCTGCTCCGCGAGCCCGTCCTCGCCCCGTCCGGTGCGGTGGTGGTCCAGGCCGGCGGCAACGCCGCCTTCCTGGGGCGCGTCGAGCTGGCCGTGGACACGGCGTCCGGTGCCGTCTCGATGGTGCGCGGCGAGGCGGTGCAGGTGCTCCATGACACCGCCCCCTGCGACCCGGAGCTGCTCGCCCTCGTGCGCGCCCGCGAGGCCGAAGTGGCCCCCGAGGCGCGCCGGCCCCTCGGCGAAAACCCCGCCCCCCTCGCGGGGCGCGAAATGGCCGCCGTCGCCGCGCGGGGACTCTGCCGACGCGCCGGCGCCGACGTCGGCTGCTGCCACGCCAAGCAGATCCTCCGCAACACCCTGCCCGCCGGGCCGGTGGACGTGAACGCCGTCTTCCTCACCGGCGGCCAGCGCGGCGAAAAGATTGTGCGGACGACCCTCACCGGGGCCGACCTGCGCCGCTACCGCGAGCTGCTGCTGGCGCAGAAGCGCGGGCTCACCGAGTTCTCCGGACCCGAAGGCCCCCTTAATCCGGAAGACCTCCCGCAGGACAAGGAGCTCACCGTCGTCATGCCCGAGCGCGAATGGCAGTCCCTCTTCGCCAGGATGCTGAAAGACACCGCCGCCGCCCGCCCGCCCCAGCCCTGCGACTTCACCTTCACCGACGCCGTCTCCGGCCTCGTCGAGGACATCCTCAACGGCCGCGCCAAACTCGTCCGAAGGAATGCCGCCGC
>JAAYBR010000033.1 GCA_012730045.1 Candidatus Hydrogenedentota bacterium
AAGACAAGGCCGCCGGGACGGCGGCGCTACGGAACCGCCACCGCCCCGGCGAATGGGTCATTTTTCGGCCGTCAGGCGGACGATGGCGCGCGCGACTTCCTCGCGCCGGGCCTCGATGGGCGCCGGGTCCCCGGTGAACTTGGTCATGCCCGCGCTGATCTCGGGGGGCACTTCGAGGAGCCGGCGGCAGTCCGCCAGCTCGTCCGCCGTCATGCCGTCTTTGCGCTCCTCCACCAGCCGCTGAAGCATGGCAAGATACTCGTAGTCCTCGATGCCGTCGCGGAGCATTTCGATGCGGATGGAGCTGACCGGCGGCTCGAGCACGGGCGTTTCGGGGTTCCCGGCGGCGGCCTTGAGCGGCGGGTAGAGGAAACGGCCGTCGCCGTTGCCCCAGGGCTTCCGCATGCCGCTCGGCACGTAGTCGCCCATGACATTGACCCAGCCCATGGGGTCCTCGTAGGGGTTCTGGAGGCTGTCGGGATAGGCGGCGTCGCTGGACCAGTAGTTGGTCTGCCAGATCAGGATGCCCTCGATCTGGCGCTGCCAGGTCTGCCAGAGCCAGACCCGCAGCTCGGTGCCGGGATGGTCAATGAACAGCGTGGCGTAGGGCGCCTTCGGACCGCAGCAGATGTACCACCAGAGGCGGTCACCCGCGGCGTGGCGCTCCGCCGCCGCCACCGTGTCAAACTCGTAGGACACGGGGCACCACAGGTTGGGCCCGCCCACCAGCTCGGGGGTTATCTTCTCCGTGAGCATCCGCTGCAGGTCCGGCGCGGCGGCCTTCATGCGCCGGTTGCCCGCCATGACGAAGTCGTACTGGTGCGGTTCGGGCTCGTCGAACCAGTAGATGAAGGCCTCGTCGAGCCACCCCTTCCCGCGCAGGTGGCGCTCCGCCTCCGAGTACCAGGCGGTGAAGGCGGCCTGGTATTCCGGCGTTCCCTCGCCGTACCCCAGCAGGCTTCCCGGGATGCAGCCGTGCTGCGCCCAGCCCGCGCCGAAACCGAGTCCCGGGGTCTTGAGGACGAAGGAGTTGAAATGGTAGGTGTCCAGAATCCGCGCGGTCGCGGCGTCCCAGGACGCCCAGTCGAATGCGGGCGTGAAGAGGCGGTCCAGGTCCTCCGCCGGGCAGGGCGCGAACTCGTCCTCCAGGAGCACTTCGCCGCTGCCCGCGTCGCTGATGCGGACGCTGTCGAGCCAGACCGTGCCCGTGGTGGACCCGTCTTCGACATACGGCGCCGGCTGCCATTCAAACGCCGCCTGCGCCGCGCCCCCGGGGAACGTGTCCACCGTGATCTCGGCGTCCTGCCAGTCCGCGCCGCTCTTCACGGTGTGCCCGGCGTTGCGCCCGGACATCCATTCCCCCGCAGGGTCGTGGTGGGAGACGATCAGGACGAACTCCTGGTCCGGCGCTTCGCTCCTGTGCCGGAACGCCACCTTGAACCCCTTTCCGGGAATGTCGAAACGCCGGTCGTGGGAGACCTTAAACGTCCGTCCGGTGTCGTCGTCCAGGATGCGCATCGCGCCCCCCTCCCGGAACTCCGGCCCCGTCACGCGCGTGCCGTGGCCGCTCCACACCCGGGAATGCGGCCAGGAGTACGGCAGCTCCGGGTAGATCAGGGGCCGACCCAGCTCGTAGGGCGAGATGTGGTGCGCGCTGAACGCCTCGGCATAGAGCGCGGCCAGCGTGCGCCGGTCCTCCGCCGAACTCACGCCGTGGTAGGTGGCGGCGACGTCACCGTCAAACCCGAAGGCGGTCTGGCAGGTCTTGCGGTCCGGCAGGGTGAAGCCGAAGACCTCGGCCTCCAGTGGAACCTCGGCCCGCCAGCCCCCGGCTTCCAGCAGGAGCGATCCGCGGTACAGGCCCGGCCGGGCGTCACGGGGCACGCTGAGCAGCACCCAAAGCGGCTGGTTCACGCCGGCCTCCAGATCGGCCGGCCCGTCGAGCGGGGGCAGGGGGTCGGGCCAGGGGCCCGCCGCGCCGAGGACATCCGTCGGGAACTCAACGGGCACATAGCCCACGCGCAGCACCGTGACTGCGGAGGCGGGCAGCTCCGCGCCCTCCGGGCCCGCCAGCGCCCCCGGGGTGCAGCGCAGCCCGTGCAGCGGCTTCGACGGGCGCAGCACCACCTGCGCCGCCTCGCGCTCGTTGCGCGCGGCGCTGATGCGGAGCGCGTCGCCGCGCGCGCCCGGCGCGGGCCGGTCCCGGCTCACTTTCCATCCGGACGAGGCGCCCCACAGCGCCACGTCCTCCCCGTTGCCGGGCAGCAGCAGGCCGTAATCCGCCTCGTGCAGGGCGGAGAGAAAGAAGGAGGTCTCCGCGCGGAACCCGGACGCGCCGCCCAGGGCAATGTCCAGGGAGATATCACCGACGCCGGGGATTTCGTAGGGAAGGTCCAGCGAGACGGAATCCCCGCCTGCGGGAATCACCACGGGGTCCGACGCCCGCTCCAAGCGCCTGCCCGCGGCGGTGGCGGCCCCGATCACGGGGGCGATCTCAACGTCGCCGCCGCCCTGGTTGGCCACCTGGACGCGCAGCGTGTTCTCGCCGGGAATGGACGCGCCGAAATCTTCCACAGACACCCGCAGCGCGGGGTCCGGCACGGTCACGGCGACGAAACGGGTCGCCCCCTGGCAGTTGCCGGGGTCCTCCGCCAGACTGGCGCGGTAGGTGTAGCCATGGACCTGCAGCGAGCCGCCGTGGAGGGGGTCCCGCCCTGCCTCCGGCAGGTCGGGCATGCGCAGGCGCACCCACAGTTCCTTCGCGGGGAACAGTTCCGGCGGAAGCGCCAGGCGCTTCATCTCGCGGCTCTTCAGCGTGCCCAGGGCGGTCCACGTCCCGCCGTCGGCGCCCGCCTCCACCACCAGCTCGCCGCCGGAGTAATAGCCGACATTAACCTCGACCTCGCCGCCGGTCTGCGCCACGGCCCCCACGGCGTGGCGGTAGACGACCCAGTCGCCGGGGGCGAAGAGCCACCGCGGCCGGTTGAAGCCGGTGTTGAACTTTTCCAGCGGCCGGGCATGGTTGCCGGACTCGCCCTCGAAAGGCGCGTTGAACTGGTACCGGCCCTTCTCGATGCGCTCGCCCTCCCCCAGCTGGAGCTCGCCCAGGCGCCGGTACACGGGGGTGGTTTTCACCAGTTCGAGATCGTCGAAGGCGACCGTCCCCTCAATGTCGTACTGGCCGAAGCGGAGCTGGGCCTGGCCCCGGCGCAGCTCGGTGGGCACGGCCAGATACGTTGTGAACTGCCGCCATTCCTGCGTCAGCTCGGGAAGGTCCCGGTTGTTAAACAGGAACCCGGTGAAGAGAGAGCGGCCGAGCCCCTCCACATGCCTCCCCTGGAAACGGAGCCGGTAGGTCGCGCCCGGCTCCAGCGGCAGGTCGCCCGACAGCCAGTAACTCGCAGACTCGCTTTTCCCGTCGCCCGTCGCGGCGATGGCGCGGCCGCCGTGGGCGCCCTCCCGCGCCCAGGACCCGTTCTCGCGCGACAGCCGCCAGCCCTCCGGCGCGCCGTCTCCCGACTCGAAAGAGGGGTTCGGCACCGCGACCGGCTGGGCCTGCGCGGGCGGCAAGCCCCAGAAACCCGCAAGACAGACCAGGACCATGAGCGCCCGCACCCGGGCCGTTGTTCCGAAAAACATCCTCACTCCCCTCCACTGGTTGAAACTTCCTCAGCGGCGCATGGCACACCCTGCCGGCGCCGCGGTGAGATTATCTCCGGCGTCCGACTTTGCGCGCCAGGGCCGCCTGCGCCGCAACCCCCGCACCCACCACGGCGACAGTCGCCGCGACGTGGAGCATCTTGCGCACCTGGCGGCTCTGCCGGATGCCCGTCTTGCAGTGGGTCGCGAAGTGCTCGCAGTTGTTGAAAAAGACGCTGTAGTCCTGCGATCCGACCAGCTCCTCCGCCGTGCGCATCACCTCCTCCGGGGGGCGTTCCCGGTCCCCGTGGCGGACCACCCGGGGCTTCTCCCCCTGGAGAAACTCCGCCATGCCGACCCGGCACACCTGGGCATCCCGCAGCCGCGTCGGCTCCCCGGAAAAATGAACCACCGTTCCGTCGCCCATGTCTATGCCATGGTGGCTGTACAGCCCGCCGGCCCGCCGCACTTTTATGTGGTCACCAGCGGCCATGCCATGCCTTTCCCGGCGCCGGGTTCGCCGCCGCGCTCACAGGTGGTAGTCCCCGGCGGATTCCGGCTGGTACACCACGGCCTCCACCCGGAACCTGGCCGGCCCCTTCGGCAGGTCTGCCTCGAAAACATCCCCCACACGGTAGCCAAGCATGGCGGCGCCCAGCGGGGCCAGCACGGAAATGCGCCCCTCCTCCGGGGCGCGCTCCGCGGGATACACCAGCACGCATTCCAGCTCAGCGCCGGTGTCAAGATTCGCAAGTTTCACGCGGGACCGCATGGTGATGACGTCCGCCGGAAGGGCCAGGGGATCCAGCACCACCTGGGCGCGCTGCACCTCCTTCTCCAAATACTGGATGTGGGGCAGTTCCAGCTTGTCGGGGAACTCCTGCAAGACGGAGAGGCAGTCCGCAAGCCGCTGTCTGTCCTGCGCGGTGACCATGATGTGCTTCGCCATCTCTCTTCCTCCTGGCCTGTAGTGTTCGCCCGGCGCTCCGGGTTTTCCTCAGGGGGCCGACCGTCCGGAGACCGGCGTCCAACCGGCCTCCCGCCCAGTCTATACCGTTCCAACACCCCGAATGCAAGCGGGTAATCCCGGTCAGCGGCGCCACTCCGCCGCCGCCCATCCGCGGACGGCGTTGAACACGGCAATTTCCGCGGCGGCCGCGAGGTCTTCCCGGGTAATCCCCCCCTCGCGCAGGCGTCCCGAGTCCAGCAGGTGGCGGCGGAACACCCCCGGCAGCAGGCCGCAGGAAACCGGCGGCGTGACCCAGCCGTCCCCGGTCTTTATCGCGATGTTGGCGACGCAGGTCTCCGTGATTTCCCCCCGCGCGTTCCACAGCACCGCCTCGTCCGCCTCCGGGCAGGCCGCGCGCGCGCGGTCGTAAACGGCGCGCCGGGTGGTCTTGTGGAAAAGAAACGCGTCCATGTCGTCCACGGGGCCGGGTGCCAGCGCCAGCCGCACGGGATCCGGCCACAGCGTCACGGGTCCGGTCTCCGCGCACAGACAGCCCGTCCCGTCCAGGGTCAGGCGGACCCGCACAGGCTCGCCGGACCGTCCTTCCACCGCGCCGCGCAGAGTGCGTGCCGCCGCCGCGCGGTCCATGGGAAACCCAAAATAGCCGGCGCTCGCGCCCATCCGGTCAAGGTGCCCCTCCAGAAGGAAGAACTCCCGGCCGTCCCAGAGCAGGGTCTCCAGCAGGCTGAAAGCCTCCGGACTGCGGAGCAGCACCTCCGCCTTGAGGAGGCATTCCGCGTATTCGGCGTCGGTGCGGGAGTCCCAGGTGACCCCGCTGCCCACGGAATACCGGGCCGTGCCCGGGGCGCAGTCCAGCACCACGGTGCGGATGGCGACGTTAAACCGTGCCCGGCGGCCCGGTCCGGCGCGTCCGACGGCGCCGCAGTAAATGCCGCGCAGGGAGGACTCCAGCTCCCGGATGATCTGCATGGACCGCACTTTCGGGGCGCCGGTGACCGATCCGGAGGGAAAGAGGCCGGCGAAGATTTCGCCCAGCGGGGCGCGCGTTTCGGAGACGATGGTGGAGGTCATCTGCCACAGGGTGGGATAGCGCTCCGCCTCGAAGAGCCGCTCCACGCGCACCGACCCGCCCGCGCTCACGCGGCCCATGTCGTTGCGCAGCAGGTCCACGATCATGACGTTTTCCGCCCGCTCCTTCTGGCTTTCCACGAGCGCCTTGGCGCGTTCCGCGTCCTCCTCCGCCCACCGGCCCCGGGGCGCGGTGCCCTTCATGGGTTTCGTCTCCAGACGCCCCCCGTCCAGCGAGAAGAAAAGCTCGGGGGAAAGGGACAGCACGGCGAAGCCGCCGAAGCGAAGGAATCCCCCCTCCCCGGCGGGCTGGTTGGCAAGCAGCGCCAGAAACGCCGCGAAGGGCTCCCCCCGAAACGGGGCCTCCAGCGGAAAGGTGTGGTTGATCTGATAGGTGTCCCCCGCCGCGATATAGCCGCGGATGGCGGACAGGGCCGCCTCGTAGTCTTCCCGGGGCACGGCTGGGCGCCATTCCCCGAATGCGGCCTCTTCCGGGCGGGGCAACGGCATCTCCCCAGGGGAAACCCTGACGCCCTCTTCATAGAGGAAGAAGCCTGCCAGTGGATGGGGCGCCGGCCCGGTGCGCACGGTCAGGGCGGGGTCCATCCCGGGAGCGGCCTCATAGGCCACAAACCCGGCCGCACACCTGCCGTCCCGGGTGGCGGCGTCCACGGCGCCCAACACCTCCCGAACCTGCGCGGGGGTCTCCGCCAGCAGGATTTCCCGGGGGGAGTGAAAAACCAGCCCCCCCCCGTCCTCTGCGGGAAAAAAGGCAAACCCCGCGCGGTTCCGGTGGAAAAACGGTGAACAGGTCATGCCCCATGGTACCGGGGCAAAGGCGCGCCCCGCAAGACGGCTCAGGGCAATCGCACTAAAATGCCCCTCGAGAAGCGCCTGCGAGCGACGTGAACGTCCCTCGAATTTGTGCTTTGGTCTTTGTTGTCCCAACGGGGCATCCGCATAGGACCCAGGCAGGCCGCCGCCCATCACCGCAGCCCCGGGTCCGCACAGCGCGCAGCGCCTTGGAGTGCGGTAGCTTGCTGCCGCCTTTCTTCGCGTGGGCTTGCCCGCGCGGGGGCACACGAAAAACGACGGTGGCCGCGCGTTTCCCCAAGG
>JAAYBR010000034.1 GCA_012730045.1 Candidatus Hydrogenedentota bacterium
CCACCGGCTAATGGCCCTCACCCCTCCGGGGTGAAGAGGGAAAGGACACCCGTATCCATGGCTTCATGGACAGAATTCCCGCCCACGGCGGTCAGGGGCTCGAAATGACCGCGGAAATGAACGTCATTGCGAAGGCGCGCAGCGCCTGAAGCAACCTCGTTCTCGCCTCAGCTTCTTCTCTCACAACGTCTTATCCGGCGATCAGGGATGCGCCGCCGGCGGCGTCAGTCCCGGGGGCCGCCGCGCGGCAGGAGCGGGGCGAGGGGGCATCCCGCGCACCGCGGCTGTGTCCGGCAGAAGTCCTTGCCGGTCCACACGATGAGGCCGTGGTATTCCTTGAACAGGGCGACATCGGCGGGCAGGGCGCCCTCGAACAGGGCGCGCATCTCCTCGTAGGGGAGGTTGTGGGGCGCGATGCCGTGGCGGCCGAGAATCCGGCGGGTGTAGGCGTCCACGACGAAGACGGGCTTTTCGCAGGCGTAGAGGAGGATGTCATCCGCCGTCTCGGGGCCGATCCCCCTGAGCGCCAGCAGCTCCGCGCGCAGGGGCGCCAGGGGTTCGGCAGCCATGCGGCGCATGGACCCGCCGAAGCGGTCTGTCAGCCATTGGCAGAAGAGGAGCACGCGCTCCGTCTTCTGGCGGAAGTAGCCCGAGGGCCGCAGCGCGGCCTCCACCGCCGCAAGGTCCGCGGCGAGCAGCGCGCGGGGCGACAGCAGGCGGGCGGCCTTCAGGTGGGCGATGGCCTTCTCCACATTGGTCCACGCCGTGTTCTGCGTGAGGATCGCGCCGACGGCGACCTCGAAGGGGGTGTCGCCGGGCCACCAGCCCGTGGGGCCGTAGTGCGCCGCCATGCGGCTGTGGAGGCGCGTGAGCGTCTCCGTCAGGCGGGCGCGGCGCGCGGGACTCATGCGAAGGTTTTCCCCGCGCGCAGGGCCTGGTCGAGCAGGAGGACGCCCATGACCGTGAAGGCGTCGCGGATCTCCCCCGCCGTGACCTGGCGCAGGGCCTCCGCGAAGGGCGTCCAGCGGACGGCCAGCACCTCGGTGCCCTCGGGAGCGGCGGGCACGGCGCGCAGGCCAGTGGCCACGAAAAGGAAGGCCCGCTCCGACGAGTGGCAGTTGCTCAGGTGCAGCTCCCCGCCGAGGGGTTCCCAGCGGGCGGCCTCCAGGCCCGCCTCCTCGCGCAGCTCGCGGCGGATCGCCTCCAGGGGCGTCTCCCCGTCGTCCGTGCCGCCCTCCACCAGCTCCCACGAATACTCGTCCATCGCGTAGCGGTACTGGCCGACCATGCAGAGGTTCATCTCCGGGTCCAGCGCCAGGACCGCCGTGGCGATCCGCGACTCCACCACGCCGTAGATGCCGGGCAGGCCGTCCGGCCGAATCACCGCGTCCTCCCGCACCGTGATCCAGGGATTGCGGTAGACCACGCGCGACGACAGGCGTTTCCAGGGGTTTTCCAGGGGGGGCATGGCGTGTTTTTCCAGGGTGACCGTGACACGGGGGATGATACCGCCCCACCGCGCCGGGGTGCCAGTTTGGGGGGCGCGCAAGGGCAATCGCACTAAAATGCCCCTCAAGAAGCGCCTGCGGGCGACGCGAACGTCCCCCGGATTTGTGCTTTGGCCTTTGTTGTCCCAACGGGGCATCCGCATAGGACCCAGGCAGGCCGCCGTCCATCCCCGCAGCCCCGGGTCCGCACAGCGCGCAGCGCCTTGGAGTGCGGTAGCTTGCTGCCGCCTTTCTTCGCGTGGGCTTGCCCGCGCGGGGGCACACGAAAAACGACGGTGGCCGCGCGTTTCCCCAAGG
>JAAYBR010000035.1 GCA_012730045.1 Candidatus Hydrogenedentota bacterium
AAAATGGCACGGGGACATTGCGGACTCCTTCGGTGATGGTTGCGGAACAACTCATTCTACCGAACGGAACCGCAATGTCTCCTCTCCTTTTCTGCCCGTGTTGCGTTTCGCGCTTGAATCCGCCCGGGGCGCACCGGGAACGAGATTGCCGCGGCGGCCGGGGCGGCCGCCTCGCAATGACGCGCGTTTTCGCGTCACTGCGATGACGCGTGTTTTCCCGTCACTGCGATGACGCGCGTTTTCCCGTCACTGCAATGACGCGCGTTTTCGCGTCACTGCGATGACGCGTGTTTTCCCGTCACTGCGATGACGCGTGTTTTCCCGTCACTGCGAGCGCAGCGCGGCAATCTCGTTCCCGCCAACGCCCCGGCCGACGCGGCAGCCAGTCTCCTGTCAAAACGCCCCGGGCCCTTCTCCTCCGGCAGGTGAACGGCACGCTTGACGCGGGGCGGCGGCGGGGGTAGAATCAACGGAATGTCGCGGGCGGGGGTGTGTGCATGCCCCCGCCGATGAAACAGGGCTGTGATCAGGTAGTCCGCGCGGGGCGCGGGACGGGAGACTCCAAGATGACTGCGAAGCGTTTTTCCGGGATGTGGGTGCTGGCGCTGGGCGCGCTGGCGGTGCTGGGGCTGGTGTGCGGCCGCGCGCAGGCGCAGTTCGACTCGCCGGTGGAGAAGAAGTGGACGGTGCAGGAGAAGGACGACAACGGCGAGGTGAAGGACGTGCTCTACATGTCCCTGGACGGCGTGCTGGTGCACGAGGAGGACCCCGCCAAGGCCCCGCAGCCGCGCGTGGTGACGCCCGGCACCCCCAGCACGCAGGCCCAGCCCGGCACCGCGCCGTCGGACGCCGTCGTGCTGTTTGACGGGAAGGACCTGGCCAACTGGTCGGCGGAGGACGGGGAGAAGACCAAGTGGGTGGTGGAGAACGGTGTGATGCAGCCGACGAAGGACTCGGGCATGATCCGCAGCAAGGGCGAGTACGGCTCCTGCCAGCTCCATGTGGAGTTCCAGACCCCCGCGCCGCCCGAGGGCGAGGGCCAGGGCCGCGGCAACAGCGGCGTCTTCCTCATGGGCCAGTACGAGGTGCAGGTGCTCGACAGTTTTGAGAACACCACCTATCCCGACGGGCAGGCGGGCGCGCTCTACGGCCGCAAGCCCCCGCTCGTCAACGCCTGCCTCAAGCCCGGCGAGTGGCAATGCTACGACATCGTCTTCCACCGCCCGGTCTTTGACGAGAGCGGCAAGGTCGTCAAGCGCGCCACCTTCACCATCTTCCACAACGGCGTGCTGATCCAGGACCACTACGACCTCTCCGGCGGCAACGGCTGGGTCGGCCCCCACGCCGTCACCGACTACGTCGCCCACGGAGACAAGGGCCCGATCATGCTCCAGGACCACGGCAACCCCGTCCGCTTCCGCAACATCTGGCTGCGCGAGCTGGCCGACTGAGGACGGATCCGGCCCGCAGCGCCGGCGTCCCGCCGGCCGTGTCCGGAACCGGCCCCGAACGAAAGAAGAGAGAATGCAACGGGGCGGCGGCGGGCCACGCCGCCGCCCCCGACATGAACAGGGAGACCGGACGATGAATCCTCGGAGGTGTATTGCCATGCTGTGCGCGGGGACGGCGTTCCTTCTGGCGGCGGTGCCCGCCGCGGCGGGTCCGGACTACCCCATCACGCCGGTGGGGTTCACGAAGGTGCGGGTGACGGGCGGGCTGTGGGCCGCGCGGCTGGAGACGAACCGGACGGCGACGCTCCCGGCGAATTTCCACAAGTGCGAGGAGACGGGCCGCATCGCCAACTTCGAGAAGGCCGCCGGGCTCAAGGAGGGGAAGCACGAGGGCATCTTCTTCGACGACTCGGACGTGTACAAGGTGATGGAGGGCGCGGCCTACACGCTGGCGCTCCACGCGGACCCGGAACTGGACGCCTACATGGACCGGTTCATCGGCGTGGTGGCGCAGGCGCAGGAGGACGACGGCTACCTTTACACGGCGCGCACGATTGACCCGGAGAACCCGGCCCGGGGCGCGGGCAAGGAGCGCTGGGCCGACATCAGGAACGCCCACGAGCTGTACTGCATGGGCCACATGATCGAGGCGGCCGTGGCCCACCACCAGGCCACGGGCAAGCGGAACTTCCTCGACGTGGCGGTGAAGTGCGCCGACATGCTGGACCGCACCTTCGGCCCGGACAAGCGCCACGCCGCCACGGGCCACCCCGAGCTGGAGCTGGCGCTGGCGCGCCTCTACCGCTGCACCGGCGAGCCGCGCTATCTGGCCCTCGCGAAGTTCTTCGTGGACCAGCGGGGCGACGCCACGCACCGCGAACTGTACGGCCTGTATTGCCAGGACCACATGCCCTTCCTCCAGCAGACGGAGGCCATCGGCCACGCCGTGCGCGCGGGCTATTTCTACTGCGGCGCGGCGGACGTGGCGGCGCTCACGGGCGAGACCGCCTACATCGAGACCATTGACCGCATCTGGGAGAACGCCGCCACGCGGCGGATGTACCTCACCGGCGGCATCGGGTCGCGGCGCGAGGGCGAGGCCTTCGGCGACGACTTCGAGCTGCCCAACGCCACGGCCTACTGCGAGACCTGCGCCGCCATCGCCAACGCCCTGTGGAACCACCGCATGTTCCTCCTCCACGGCGACGCGAAGTACCTCGACGTCTTCGAGCGGACGGTCTACAACGGGTTCCTGCCCGGCGTCTCCCTCGAGGGCGACACCTTCTTCTACCCGAACCCGCTGGAGTTCAACGGCGCCGCGCCGTTCAACCACGGCAGCCCCCGCCGCTCGCCGTGGTTCGGCTGCTCCTGCTGCCCGACGAACATCGTGCGGTTTATCCCCTCGCTGCCCGGCTGCGCCTATGCCGTCGAGGGCGCCCGCGTCTACGCCGGCCTCTACCTCGCCAGCGACGCCGCGGTCCCCGTCGGCGGCCAGACCGTGCGCATCGTCCAGGAGACGGAGTACCCCTGGGAGGGCGCGGTCCGCATGACCGTCACGCCCGAGCGGGAGGGCGAATTCGAGCTGGCCCTGCGCATCCCCGGATGGGCGCGCGGCGTCCCCTCGCCCGGCGACCTCTACACCTACCTCGACCCCGCCCCCGCCGCCGTGACGCTCACGGTCAACGGCGGGGCCGTCGCCGTCGCGGACGTCATGGACCGGGGCTTCGCCGTCCTCCGCCGGACCTGGAAACCCGGCGACACGGTCGCCCTCGACCTCGGCATGCCCGTGCGCCGCGTGCTCTGCCACGAGGCCGTCGAGAACAACCGCGGCCGCGTCGCCCTGGAGCGCGGGCCCGTGGTCTACTGCGCCGAGGGCGTGGACAACGGCGGCCGCGCGCTGCACCTGTGCCTGCCCGACGACGCCCTGCTGGCGGCGGAGCGGCGTCCGGACCTGCTCGGCGGCGTGGCCGTCCTCACGGGCCGCGCGCGCGCCGTGACCCGGGTGGAGGGCGGCGGCGCGGAGGAGACGGAGCAGGACTTCACGGCCATCCCCTACTACGCCTGGGCGCACCGCGACCAGACCGAGATGGCCGTGTGGCTCGCGCGCACGCCCGACGCCGTCACCCCCGCGCCCCGGCCAACCCTCGCGTCCAAGAGCCGCCCGTCGGCCTCGCACTGCTGGGGCGGCGACACCGTCACGGCGCTGAACGACCAGGCCGAGCCGAAGGACTCGGGCGACCAGGCCGTCCCCCGCATGACCTGGTGGGACCGCAAAGGCACCGTCGAGTGGGTGCAGTACGACCTGCCCGAAGAGACCGAGATCAGCGGCTGCGCCGTCTACTGGTTCGACGACGAGCGCGCCGGCGGCGGATGCCGCATACCCGCGTCCTGGCGGGTGCTCCGCCGCGACGGCGATCAGTGGGTGGAGGTGGACAAGGCCAAGTACGGCAAGCCCAGGCGGGACGCGTGGTGCACAGCCGCCTTCAACCCCGTCAAGACCGGCGCCCTTCGCATCGAGGTCCGCCTGAAGAAAGACGCCTCCGCAGGCATCCTCGAATGGACCCTCGACGGCACCGCGCCCTGAGCGGCCTGCGGCCAGTCGGGCAACGTGGCGGGAACGTAGAAGCGGCTTCCAGCCGCTTTCTTTGGGCGCACACCATGACCTAGGAACGCGCCTGGAAGGCGCGTTTTCGGCGATCGGGGTCCGGCAGGCGGCGTCTCCCGCGGCGGCGGGGTGGTATAATCGCCCGGCCCCGTGCGGTGCGGGGCGCGGTTGCGCGAGGAAGCATGGCGAAACAGGCTGAAATCACGGGGGGCGGCGTTCCGGGGACGGCGGCGGACGCCGCGGCGGGCGCCCGGCTGGATCCGTCCACCTGGACCGCGCGCCTGGGCCGGGGGCGCAAGGGGCTCGCCCTGGCGCTGGCGCAGGGCGGCGGCGACGTGGTCCTCTTCGCGGGGGCGGTCCTTCTCGCATACCTCATGCTGGCGTCGTGGCCCGCGTCCATCCTGCCCGCCGAAAAGGCCCTGCACCTCTGGCCCGCCCTGCTTGCGCGCACGGCGCGCAGCCCCGAGTTCGCGCCGTTTCTCCCCCTGCTGGTGATCATCCCCGTGGTGCGCGTGCTCGCCCTCCAGTGGGTGGGGGCCTACGCGGTGAACCTGGCGGACACCCGGCCCTTCCACGGCGCGCCGCGCATCCTCCAGGGCGCGCTGCTGGCCTCGCTCTTTCTCGCCGCCGTCGCCTCGGTCTATCCCGCCGCGAGCGCGCCGGGCACCCCCTCGCTGGCGCTCTTTCTTGTGTACGAGGGCCTGCTCGCCCTGCTCTTCGCCCTGCTCCTGCACTCCGGCACGCTCATCGCCGTGCTGGTGCTTCACGCCTTCGGCCTCGGCCTCACGCGCGTGGCCGTCCTCCACGACGGCAACCCGCCGCCGGGCCTGCTGCGCGCCCTGCGCTCCCCGGCGACGGAGTACGCCCTCCGGGGCGAGATCGTCGTGGGCGGCGACCCGCCGCCGGGCGCCCTCGGCACGCTGGAGGAACTGCCCGCCCTCATCAACCGCCATTCCCTCGACGAGATCATCCTGGCGGTGGACCCGGGAAGCCTGCCGCCGGAACAGCGGCTCAACGTGGCCCAGACCTGCTGGCGCCTGGGCCTGCGCATCAAGATGTGCAGCCCCTTCCAGCCCTTCTTCCGCACGCGGGCCCACCCGGAGATCATCGGCGAGATTCCCCTGCTCCTCGTGGAGAACATCGGCCTCTACGCCACCCTGCCGCAGGCCGCCAAGCGCGTCATGGACATGGCCGTCGCCGCCGCCGCCCTGCTCTGCCTGTCCCCCCTGCTGCTGGTGACGGCGCTGCTCATTAAGCTCGACTCGCCCGGCCCCGTCTTCTTCATCCAGGAGCGCGTCGGGCTCAACGGGCGCGTCTTCCGCATGATCAAGTTCCGGTCCATGCGCACCGGCGCGGACACGAAAATCCACCAGGAATACCTCCAGAAGATGATCCAGAACGGGGAGCACAGCGAGGTGGGCCCGGACGGCAAGCCGGTCTACAAGATCGTGAACGACCCCCGCATCACGCGGCTGGGCCGCTTCATCCGCAAGACCAGCATTGACGAGCTGCCGCAGCTCCTCAACGTGCTCCGGGGCGACATGAGCCTTGTCGGCCCGCGGCCCCCCATCCAGTACGAGGTGGACGCGTACAAGGACTGGCACATGAAGCGGCTCTACATCCGCCCCGGCATCACGGGCCTGTGGCAGGTGAGCGGCCGCAACCGGCTCTCCTTCGACCAGATGGTCCGCCTCGACATCGCCTACATCGAGCAGTGGTCCCTCTGGATGGATGTCAAGATCATGGTGAAAACCGTCCCGGTGCTCCTGCACCTGGACCAGGCCTACTAATCACGGAGGCGGGATGCCCGCAAGACGGCTGAAACGGTACATCGCGCTCAACCTGGCGGTCTGGTGCGGCCTGGCGCTCTTCGGCGCGCTCCTGCTCACCGGCGTGCGCCAGTACGGGCAGGCCGTCATGGCGCGCCACGCCGCCGGCGGCCTGGCCGCAGACGCCCGCGCCGCCCACGACCGGGGCGCGGCCCTGGAGGCCCAGCGCACCCTCCGCGCGGCCCTCGCCGCCGACCCCGGCGTCGGCGAGGCGGTCGTGCGGGATTTCGGCCCCGCCCTCTCCGGCATGCCCCTCGTCCTGGCGGGGCTGGACGCCCTCCGCCGGGAGCATCCCGAGCGCCTCTCCGAGGAGGCCCAGCTCCTCGGCGTGCTGGTGGCCAGGCCGCCCGACACCCTCCACCCGAAGGTGTTCACCCTGGACCCGCCCGGCGACGCCGGCCTCTGGCTCGGCCGCGCCGCCCTCGCCAACGGCGACCTGAAAACCGCCCGCGACGCCTTCCGCCGCTACTGGGAACGTCCCGGCGGCGCGGCCGCCCGCGTGCGCGCCCGGTCCGCCCTCGCGCCCGGTCCGGCCGCCGCCGCCGCCGACCAGTACCTCCAGGGGCGGCGGTTCTGGTTCGCCGGCCTGTGGGACGAGGCCTTCGCCGCCTTCGACGGCGCCCGGAAGGGCGGACACCAAAACTCCGACCTGGAATGCTTCGCCGCCGTGCGCGCCGAACTTGACGGAAACCGGGACGCCGCCCTGGCGGGGTACCGCGCCGTGGCGGCCAAGGCCCCGCGCCACCGCCTCGCGCTCCTGCGCCTGCGCGCCCTCACCCCCGCGGCGAAGTAGCCGCGCCGCGGGCGCCCGGCGGTTCCGGAAGAAGCCCCCGCTTGAAACGGCGCGGCGTTCCCCGCTAGAGTGGCCCCTGCCGGGCGTTTCGCCCGTGGAAAGGCACCCCTTCATGCGTCTCACACCCGCCGTCCGCGCCGCGGCGCTCGCCGCCGTGTGCGCGCTTTGCCCCGGCCTTCACGCACAGGACACCGCCATGACCGAAAAACAGCTGACGACCACGCCGAAGAACCACGACCTGGACTACAACGAGAATTTCCCCGCCGATGCGCGGTTCCTCTGCTATGACACGCGGGAGATGGTCGGCCCGGGCATTGACAACAGCCTCGGCATCGAGGTGCTGGAGCTGGCCACGGGCCGCGAGATCGTCGTGTACCGGCCGGAGAAGCACATGACGGGCGCCACGCCCGCCCCGGGCGTCGGAGCGGTGTCCTTCAACCCCGCCGCGCCCGAGGTGGCCTTCATCCACGGGCCGCTGGTGGACGAGGTGCCCGCGCGCGGGCCCTACGGCAAGCCGAACCGCACGGGGATGTGTGTCCGCCTGGACGGCGAGATCGTGGAGCGGGACGGGGAGTGGTTCATGCTGTCCGGCGGAAAGTTCACCACGTCGTGGATTGACCGGCGCGACGTCGCGAGGGACCGGCCCACGCTGCCGGGGGCGCACCGGGGCGGCACGCACCGCCATGAATACTGCATGACGGGCCGCCGGCTCGGCTTCACCTACGACGACTTCCTGCTGCCGCAGTACGACCGCAACATCGGGTGGTTGGAGCCGCACCCGAAGGCCCCGGAGGGTGCGACCCACTGGTTCGCCGTGCTCGTGGACATCGCGCCGATGAACGGGGCGAAGCCGGGAGAACTGGAGAAGGCCTACGGCGACTCGTGGGTGGACCCCGCCGGGACCATGCGCGCCTTCATCGGCAAGGTCCGCAACGACGACGGGAAGACCTACGAGGAGTCGCTGTTCATCGTGGACATTCCGGCGGACACGGACATCACGACGGCGGACGCCGGGTCCGCGGAGCGCTACCCCCGCGCCCCGAAGGGCCTGACCGTGCGGCGGCTCACCCATGACTGGGCGGGCGGCATCGTGCGCGGCGCGCCCGACGGCTCGCGCGTGCTCTATCTGGGCAAGGACGCCGACGGCGTCCAACAGGCCTTTGTCATCCGGGCGGACGGCTCCGACCAGTCCGGCGATCCGGCGCTGCGGCCCATGCAGGTGACCCGGCTGCCGGAAGGCGTGACCGGCGGCCTGCGCTGGCATCCCTCCGGAAAGTCCATCCTCGTCATGAGCGGCGGCGGCATCGCGGCGGCCTGCGCCGTGCCCGGGCCGGATTTCGGCCGGACAGCGTTCCTCACCCCGCGCGGGCAGAAGGACGAGCGCCACGCGCCGGTCTTCGCCCCCGACGGAAAGACCGTGGCCTACAACCGCCTCGTGCCCACGCCGGACGGGAAGGGCGGCACGGCGAAGAACCACGCCGGCCTCGACATGAAGCAGATATTCACCGTGGAGTTCCCCGATGCAGACGGCGACGGAATCCCCGACACCGCCGGCTGAGCCGCGCCTCCAGACCCTCCTGGACGAGAGGCAGTTGAGTGACCTGCTGGGGGGCCAGACCGGCATGGGCCGCCGCACGGCGGAATACATGATCGCCGCGGGGGACGGCCCGGCGCGCTGCTGCGAGACGACGCTTTATGAGCATCCCTCGGACCCCGCGCGGAGGGCGGTGCTCATCCGCCGGTCCCGCTACGCCGAGTGCATGCGGTCCTACCGCCCCCACGTGTACCGGCGCAACTGGTACAGCGACGACTTCAAACGCTCGGAATTCTGGACCAACGCCCTCGGCTGGCGCGACCGGGAAATCGCCCTGCCCAAGCCGCCCGGGGTCTTCCGCATCGTGCTCATTGGCGGGTCCACGGCGGTCGAGGGTCCCCACAACGACCTCACCTGCGCGAAGTACATGGAGCGGATGCTCGCCGGAGACCTCGGGGAGGGGCGCGTCGAGGTGATAAACGCCGGGGTGGACGCCCTGGCGATAACCGGCGCGGCGGCGTGCATTGACCGGTATCTGGCCCTGGAGCCCGACCTGCTTCTCCACTACAACTTCGTGAACGAGGCCTCCATGATCGTGGAATGGGCCTCCCGGGCCGCCTTTCCCCCCGGTTTGCCCGGCACCCGCGCGCGCCTGCGCCTCGCCAAGTCCTCCCTGCTGCGCGCGGCGGCGCCCGGCCTGATCCGGAGCGCCTCTCCCTGCTAAACCGTGTCTGGATGGACAAACAGTTCATGGTTTTTGGCCTGACACGAATCTCCTATCGGCAGTACGTGTCCATGACGGACCTCCATAACCGGATGTTGAGGGACTGGGCGGCCCAACGGGGCCTGTGCTGCGTTCCCATCGCGGAGGAGCTGGGCGGCGATCCGGCCCTGTTCACCGACACTTGCCACATGCGGCTGGACGGCATCAAGCGGAAGGCGGAGATCTTTTTCGCGCACCTTTCGCCCCTCGTTCCCGAATAAAGCGCGCCCGCCAAGTGTTTCTCCCGCCTTGTGCCGGGAATTCCCGTTTGTCTCCGGGCCGTCCGCGCGGGGCGTCAAGAACCCGCGACATCGCGGGCAACGTTTCCGCAGTCGCCTCCGACTACATCAAGGTGGACATGACGGCGCCGACGGGCGGCATCGTGATCAACAACGGCCAGTGGATCACCCTGAGCCGTGATGTCACGCTGGGCCTGAACTGGGCCGACGCGGGCACCGGTGTCTCCCGGATGCGCTTTAACAACGACGGCGCCACCTGGTCCGCCTGGGAGGCCGTTGCGCCGACCAAGGCGTGGACCCTGTCCGCCTGGGGCGTCCGCACCGTGCGCGTGCAGTTCATTGACCGCGCGGGCAACGTCTCCGCGGTGTACAGCGACTACATCAACGCTCTGACCTGACCTTTCCGGCCAGCCGTTTTTTGCCGCCCCGCCTCCCTTCGAGGCGGGGCGGTTGCCTTGTTCACAGGAAGTTTCCCGGGGCGGCGGGTCCGCCCGCCCCCGGCAGCCTCAGTCCCCCTCCCCCTCGGGGACAACGAGGCGGCGGCGCAGCCAGGCCACGCCGACAAGATCGTACAGGCCGCGCCACAGGCGGTTGTGGATGCCGTACTTGGACACGCCGTGCCGGCGCGCGTGGTGGGCGACGGGGCACTCGACAATGCTGAAGCCCGCGCGGCGGATGAACACGGCGAAAAAGCGGTGCACCCCGTTGAACGCCGGGAGGTGGGGCACACACGCGCGGCGGAAGCCCTTGGACCCGCACCCGGAGTCGCGGATGCCGTCATGGAGCACGGCGTTGCGCACGGCGTTGCCCACGCGGCTCGAGACTTTGCGCACCCAGGTGTCGTTGCGCTCGGCGCGGTAGCCGCACACACAGTCATGCTCCCGCAGCAGCTCCAGGAACCGGGGGAAGTCGCAGGGGTCGTTCTGCAGGTCGCCGTCCAGCGTGAGGAGGTATTCCCCGCGCGCGCGGCGCATCCCGGCGATCAGCGCGGCGGACTGGCCGAAGTTGCGGGCCAGGTGCACCGCGTGGAAGTGCGGGTGCGCCGCCGCCAGCGCGTCCATCGCGGCGCGCGTGCCGTCCGTGCTGCCGTCGTTCACGAAAAGAATCTCGCAGGACTCCGGGAGGCCTGCGAACACCGCGTCAATGCGCGCAAAAAGGAGGGGGACGTTGTCCGCCTCGTTGTAGCAGGGAACGACCACCGAAACGTCCGGCGTTGTCATGATGTGTGCTGTTTCCGAAGTTCTGCCACCGTCAAAGGAAGGGGGCGGGCGCGGCGCGCCGCCCGGGGGAAGAGTATACCGCAGTCATCCGGAAAAACGCCGCGCGGGCGCGCGGCGGGGACGCGCTCAGCCGGTGAACATGTCCTTGAGCTCCTTCATGAACTCGTTGAGGTCCTTGAACTGGCGGTACACGGAGGCGAAACGGACATAGGCCACCTCGTCCAGGTCGCGCAGGCGCTTCATCACCGCCTCGCCGATGGCCTTGGTGGACACCTCATGCTCGTTGTTGTTGAACAGCTCGCGCTCGATGGTGCTGATCAGCGCGTCCACCTGCTCCAGGCTCACCTCGCGCTTCTCGATGGCCTTGATGATGCCCGCGCGGATCTTCCACGAGTGGAACGGCTCGCGGCGGCCGTCCTTCTTGATCACCATCTGCGCCACCTCCTCCACGCGCTCGTAGGTGGTGAAACGGCGGCTGCAATTGATGCATTCGCGGCGGCGGCGGATGGAGTCCCCCTCTTTCGCCACACGGGAGTCCACCACCTTGCTGTCATGGTATCCGCAGAACGGGCATTTCATGGCGTCGCGCTTCCTTTCGGGCGGAATTCACCCACCTGCCGGAGCCTCTCCGGAGGCAAGCCCCATATATTGTGGTCTGCCAACGCATGAAGCATAACACACGCCATATCCTGTGTCAAGCGTAAAATGTCAGCAGGGTTTCCCCATACCGCTGGTGGCGAAAGGCCTCCAGACCGCCCGCCGCGTCCGGCGGGGGAGTGGTCTTCCCCCCCGACTCCAGCACCACCCAGCCCCCCGGCCGCACAAGTTCCCCCGCAGCGAGGGCTTCCAACAACGCCGCATGGCCGTCGTAGCGCCAGGGCGGATCGGCGAACACCAGATCGAAGGGGCCGCGCAGGCCCGAAAGCCCCGCAGGCAGCGTGAGCCGGTGCAGCACGGCACGGTCCTCAAATCCGCAATGGCTCACATTGCGCCGCAGCAGCGACAGCATCTGGCCGTCCGCCTCCACAAACACGGCGGACGCGGCGCCCCGGCTCAGGGCCTCCAATCCGTTCGCCCCCGTGCCCGCGAACAGGTCCGCAAACACGGCCCCCTCCAGCCGGGGGGCGAGAATGTTAAACAGGCTCTCCCGCACGCGGTCCAGCGTGGGCCGCGTGGCGCGGTCCGGGGGCGGCTCCAGACGCCGTCCCCGCGCCGTTCCGGCGATGATGCGCATGTGGTTTTCCTCGTCGCGTGTGCGCCTTCATTGTGCGTGTCCGCGCGGACCGGCGCAACTTTGCCACGGGGGAATGGGTCGGTGTGCCGGCAGGCCGGGAGGAAGTCCCTCTCCGGCGGCAGGTTATCCGTTTCTTCGCGTCCCACAAGAAACAGAGGCGCGCGCGTCCCGAGAATGTCAAGAGTTATCCCCCTCTCCGCCCGGGGGCAATAAGGACCGCTGCCCCGGCTTTCTGGCACCATTCCGGCTAAGTGCTTTTCCGCGCGGGGCTTCCCCCGCCGCAGAGGCGCAGGGGCGTCCATCCCTCCCCCCTCTCCCCGGCCCACTACCCGGCAACCACCCCGCAGGCCCGCTTGTGGATTACGGTGTGAAGAAAGGTCCCCCAGCCCGGGCATGCACGGACATTTCCCGCCTGCAACGGCTGCTATTCCCTTCGTAACCTTATTTGTGTCAATCATATAGACGACTTTAGGGAGGTTTTCCAGTTTTACCCGACCCCTTCGGGGGGCTGTGGAAAAGTTGTGGAAAAGACCCCTCCCGCCCCCCAAACCGGCCAAAGAGGCAAATTCCATGAAGGCCGGAAAAGCGCCAATGGGTTAAGGCGCGCAGCGAGTCGGCGGGTCCGGCCCGTGTGTCCGGCATTTCCGCTCCCGCCGTATTCCGCGTGTATACTGACGGGCGTTGCATGGCCTCCCTGGGCAGGGCAATCGCACTAAAATGCGCCTTGAAAAACCGCCTGCAAACGGCATGAACGTCCCTCGGTCTGTGAGTCCGTCTTTGTTGTCCCAACGGGACATCCGCCTATAGCCCAGGCCAGGCCGCCGCCCAAAGGGCCAGGCCTGCCCTGGGGAGGAGGCACCCTCCAACAAATGCCCTGAAAGGGCATCCGAAATCTTCTTGCGCGCCGGGAAGAAGACAAGGCAGGCGGGACGCCTGCGGTACGGAACTGCCCCGCAGGTCTTCTTCGTACCGCAGGCGTCCCGCCTGCCTTGTCTTTGGGTGCCCGTCCCCATTTCGGCTGCCCCGTTGGGGCATGATTCTTTCCGTCCGGGCAACCCAGGGCAGGCCTGGCCCTTTGGGCGGCGGCCTGCCCTGGGCTATATTCGG
>JAAYBR010000036.1 GCA_012730045.1 Candidatus Hydrogenedentota bacterium
CGCTGCTAATGAAGTAAGTCGGCGAGAACGCCCGCAAAGTAGACGCGCCATCTTGGCGCGTTCTTTGGGCCAACGAAAACCCCAAGAACGCGCCAAGATGGCGCGTCTACTTTTCCGGCCCTCCCGCGCCCCCACTTCATAGGCAGAATTCCCGCCCACGGCGGTCCGGGGCTCGCAATGACCCGCATTTTCGCGTCTTTGCGGGCGAAGCGAAGCAACCTCTTGTCGTAATGGCCGCGATTCCCTCAGTCTCGTGTCCGGTGATGATCCGCGGCGGAGCACCCTTGATCCCCGGAGACCGGAGGGGTATGATCAGGGCATGGACAGGAAGCGTGTGACCAAGTGCAAAATCACGGATCCGGGGGACAACGGGTTTGTCCCCGGCACCCCCGCCTACCGGATAGGACTGGTCTGGCCGCTGACCCTTGAGGCGCTGTCCCTTGGGAAGCGCCACGATGCTGAGCAGCCATTGAAGCGGCACGTTGTGCGCCTTGTTCGAAGAGGGTGCCAGAGCATGTTGGCGCAATCTTAAACGGACCGTGGCCGCTCTTGTGTGTGCGAGCGTTACTTCCCCTCCTGGGAAGCAGAACCAGCCCTCATGCTCCAAGGCAAGCATGCCCCAACGCGCTCCGCGAAGAAGAGGGCCTCCATGCGCAGGGCGGCGGGGTAGAGGTCCGGGGGGTAGGCCCACAGGCACCAGCCCGGCGCGGTGAGCAGCTTCGCCGCCGCATGCAGGAGCAGCGCCGCACGGCCCCGGCCCGCCGCCAGGTACACCGCGCCGCCGTCGCGCCCCGCCGCGCGCACCTTGCGCCGCGCCGTGTCCCAGTCGGCCTCGAAATGGTGGCGCACGGTGATGGAGGGCTCGAAGGCGATGGACACCCCCGCGCGCCGCAGGGCCAGGCAGAAGGCGTAGTCCTCCGCCGCGCCCAGCCGGGCCTCCGGGAAGCCCCCGGCCCGCAGCCAGTCCGCCCGCCGCAGCAGCAGGAAGGCGGGGCCGATGTAGTCGCGCCGGGGGCGCGCGCCCACGGTGAAGCGGTGGCGGAACCACAGGTAGCGCGCCGCCGGCCCCTCATTTCCCCGGGGGGCGAGGGCATAGGCCACGGCGTCGGTCCCGGTCTGCTCCCGCGCGGCCCACAGCGCGGCCAGCCATCCCGGCGGGGCCTCCGTGTCGTCGTCGGCGACGACGACCCATTCCCCGCGCGCGGCGGCGACGGCGGCGTTGCGCGCCGGGCCGGGGCCGCGGTTCTCCGTGCGCACGGCGCGCAGCCGGTCCCCGTGCGCGCGGGCCAGGTCCGCCAGCACGGCCGGCGTGGCGTCGCGCGAGCCGTCGTCCACGCAGACCACCTCGAAGGCGGGGCCCTCCTGCGCCAGCAGGGATTCGAGGCACGCGCGCAGCATTTCCGCGCGGCCGCACGTGGCCACCACCACGCTCACAAGGGGCGCGGCGCCGGGGGCGCGGTCTGTTTCCTGTGGCTGCAAGCGGAATGGTATCCTGTGTTCCGGCCGCGGGGGCCGCGGCGATGATAGGCCACGGCCCCCCCCCGCCTCAACCCCGGCGGGGCGGCCCCGGCAAGGAGCGCGCATGACGGACCCGCAGCACGGCAGCCCAACCCCGCCGCCCGAGGTGTCGGTGCTGGTCGCCGTGTGCGCGGACGATGATCCCGGCTGGCTGCGCGAAGCGTTGGACAGCGTGCGCGCCCAGACCTTTGCCGCGTGGGAGTGCCTGCTGTGCGCCGACGGCCCCCTCACGCCCGCCCTCGACGCCGTGGCCGCGGACTTCCTCCGGGAGGACGCGCGGTTCCGGCGCGTGGACGGCGCGCGGCGCGGCGGCCCCGGCGCGGCGCGCAATCTCGGTCTGGCGGTGGCGCGCGGGCGGTTCATCGCGGTGCTCGACGCCGACGACCTCGCAGCGCCGGAGCGCCTGCAACGGCAGCAGGAACGCATGACGGGGCCGGACGCTCCGGACGTGCTGGGGACGTGGTGCGTTGTGGTGGGCCCGGACGGCGCGGAGGCCGGCGAACGCCGCACGCCCACAGGCCCGGAGACGCTCCGGCGGGAACTGCCCCGCGCGAACCCGCTGGTCCACTCGTCCGTCATGCTGCGCGCCGACGCCGCGCGCGCGGCGGGCGGCTGGCCGGAGGATATTTCCTTCGCCGAGGACTACGCGCTCTGGGTGCGCCTCGCCGCGCGCGGCGCGCGGCTGGACAATCTGCCCGAACCCCTCTGCCGCTACCGCGCAGGCCGCACGGCCAAACCCCACGGCGGCGGTCTGCGCCGTTTCCGCGCCGTGTGGCGCGTGCGGCGCGAGGCCCTGCGCCTGCTGCCCGCGCCCGCCCGCTGGGCGCGCCTGCCCGAAGCCCTCGCGCTGTCCCTGGCGCAGCTGCTCCCCGAGGGAATCATCGGCCGTCTGCGCGCCTGTCCCCGCCGTAGGGGCGCCGCTTGCTGCGCCCTCTTCGCCCCCGGGGGGATCCTCGACCGCCTTCGCGCCTGTCCCCGCCGTAGGGGCGCCGCTTGCTGCGCCCTCTTCGCCCCCGGGGGGATCCTCGGCCGTCTGCGCGCCCGCCTGCGCGGGGAAAGGCGCGCCCCGTGACGCCGCCCTTCCTGCTGGGTATCGCGGGGCCGTCCTGCTCCGGCAAGAGCACCCTCGCGCGCGGGACGGCCCGTGTCTTCGCGGACCTGAACCCCTTGGTGCTCTCCCTCGACGCCTACTACCGCGACCTGGCGCACCTGCCGCCCGAAGCCCGCGCGCGGACGAACTTCGACCATCCCGGCGCGCTGGAGCATGAGCTGCTCGAGGCGCACCTGCACACGCTGGCGGCGGGCGGCGAAATCAGCGAACCCGTCTACGACTTCACCGCCCACACCCGCGCGGGCGCGCGCACCCTCCGCGCCAACGGCGCCCTCGTTATCGTCGAGGGCGTGCTCGCCCTCCACTATCCCGGCCTGCGCGCGCAGTACCACGGCGCCGTCTTCGTGGACGCCGACGACGACACCGCCCTCAGCCGCCGCATCGCCCGCGACACCCGCGAACGCGGCCGCACCGAGGAAAGCGTCCGCGAACAGTACGCGGAGACCGTCAAGCCCATGGCCGACCGATGGTGCCGCCCCACCCGCGCCCACGCGGACCTCGTCCTCAACGGCGCGGACCCC
>JAAYBR010000037.1 GCA_012730045.1 Candidatus Hydrogenedentota bacterium
AATGCCGTATCGAAAGGAAGACGGCGGGGACGGACTTCGAGGTGGCACGGGCTTCCAGCCCGTGTCTTGGGTCATGGCTGCAGCCCAAGACACACGGGCTGGAAGCCCGTGCCACCTCGGTGCGCTTGCTGGACGTCCTCCTGGAAATGCCGCATCTCACCCTGAAGTTGCTCTAGCCCCGGTTTCCCGGGGCACTGGCGGCGGTTTTCCTTCCATCCGTGCGTCCTTTCCGAATCCATCTTCCTGCGCCCCTTCGCTCCACGCCCGTTACGGCGCTTCATCGCTACCATGGGCGCTCTGACTCCTGCCCGGTGCGGCGCTTCGGGCACACGCCCTGAACGCCGCGCCCAACCCGGACAGGTCTCCCCGCTTCACGCATTCCGCCTTCCGGCCATTCCGCCTCCAACCACGCCATGGACCCCGCGCATCGCTTTGACACCTTACCCATCAGCGTGCGCGGCGTGTTCCGGGCTTCGCCATTCGGTAGCAGGCTCGCCGGTCCATCACGCCGAATCGAGTTCGTCATCCTGCGGACTGGCCGTTCGCCTTCCGTTGCTCCCCACCCCGCATCGCTGCGGCGCAGTTACGGTCGGCTACAGGCCGGAGAAGGTTTACCTGGAGGGGACTCGCACCCCTCCGACAAAATGCGCTCGCGGGCGCACTGGCGCGGGCTTCCAGCCCGTGTCTTGGGTCATGGATGCAGCCCGAGAGACACGGGCTGGAAGCCCATGCCACCTCGGTGCCCCGCGCGCGGTGTTCTCTTGAAAACAATTCAGCCCAGCCCTAAGATGCTCTGGGCGGGCAGCCCGCCTGATACCCCCACAAGGAGTCTGAAAGATGAGAAGATGCCCAGTCCTGCTTCTGGTCCTCGCCGCCGTCGCTGCCCGCGCGGACGGCCCCGCGAAAGGCGTTATTTACGCGGATGCGAACGCCAACGGCGTCCGGGACGCGGCCGAGGCCGGCCTCCCCGGCGTCGTGGTCGCCAACGGCCGCGACGTGGCCGTGACAGACGCGGATGGGGCCTGGTCCCTGCCGGTCACGGACGACACGGCCCTGTTCGTCGTCAAGCCGACGGATTACGCCGTGCCCGTGGACGCCCACCAGCGGCCCCGCCACTATTATCTGCACAAGCCCGCGGGCTCGCCGCCGGGCGACGCCGCCCCGGGCGTGGACCCCACGGGGCCCCTGCCGGACTCCGTGGACTTCGGCCTCATCCCCAGGCCCGAGCCGCGCGCCTTCGACGTGGTCGTGTTCAGCGACCCCCAGGCCCGCGGCATCACGGAGGTGAACTATGTCGCCCGCGACGTGGTGCCCGAGCTGGTCGGCACGGACGCCGCCTTCGGCGTCACCCTGGGCGACACCGTCGCGGACGACCCCGGCCTCTTCAGGGAGGTCAGCGAGGCCGTCGGCACCGTGGGCATCCCCTGGTACTGGGTCTTCGGCAACCACGACGGCAACCGCAGCGCAAAGGAGGACCGCCACGCCGACGAGACCTTCGAGCGCTTTTTCGGCCCCGCCACCTATGCCTTCTGGCACGGCGGCGTCTTCTTCTTCGCCTTCCGCAACATGGAGCTGAACGCGGACGGCAAGCTCGAGAACCGCTTCCGCGCGGACGACCTGGCGCTGCTGCGCGCGTGCCTGGCGCAGGTGCCGGAGGAGGCGCTCGTGGTCCTGATGATGCACGTGCCCCTGCCCGCCGCCAAGAACTGCCGGGAACTCTACGCCCTCGTGCAGGACCGGCCCCGCGTCTTCTCGATGTCCGGCCACACCCACGAGCAGGCCCACCTCTTCCTGGACGCGTCCCGCGGATGGAAGGGCGCCGAACCGCACCACCACTACATCGCGGGCACCGTGTCCGGCGCGTGGTGGGTGGGCGAGCGCGACGAGACCGGCATCCCCCACGCCACCATGAACGACGGCGGGCCCAACGGCTACGCCGTCGTCTCCTTCGACGGCGCGGACTACCGCGTCCGCTACCAGGCCGCGCGGCGGCCTGCCGGATACCAGATGAACGTCTACTGCCCCGACGAGCTGCTCCGGGCGGAGGCGGCGGGCGCGGAGGTCACGGTCAACTTCTTCGCCGGGTCCGAACGCTGCCGCCTCGACATGACCCTGGACGGCGGCGCAACCTGGCTGCCCATGGAGCGCTTCACCGGCACCGACCCCGAATGCGCCCGCATGCGCGCCATGAACCCCCACCGCCTCGACGGGGTCTGGGGGTGGGACGTGGACGAGCCGGCCCGCACCGGCCACCTCTGGCGCGCCCGGCTGCCCGAGAGAATGGAGCCCGGCACCCACCTCCTCACCGTCCGCGCCACCGACCTCTTCGGACAAACCCACACCGGCCGCCGCGTGGTCCGCATCCTGGAGACGCCCCGGCCCGAGTGACCAAGAAGGAAGAAAAAAACATCGATGGGCAGGATGGACAGGATGCTCAGAAATCCTGCCCGTCCGTGTCAGGCCGCCTCTTCCGAGTCAGGCGCTTGAAATCCAGGGACGGGCTGCCGAAGTTGATGAGCAGGCCGACCTCGATGCCCGTGGCGTTGAGATAGTTGATGACCTGGGCCTGATGCTCCGGGATGAGGGCCTTGACGGCCTTGAGCTCAACAAGCACCTTCCCCTCGACCAGCAGATCGGCATAGAAGTCACCGACGGACTCCCCGCGGAACAAAACGCGAATGGGGCACTGGGCAGCGGCGGACAGGCCCTTCTGGTGCAGGGCCACGAGCAGCGCCTTCTCATAGACCGACTCCAGAAACCCCGCGCCCAGCTCGTTGATCACCTCAAACGCGCAACCGATCACCGCCTCCGTAATGTGCCGGTACTTAAGTCCCTCCCGCGCATTATGTCCGTCCATGCCTCCCCCCCTCCCTTGCGTTGCGTCCCGGGCGCGCTAAGCGCGCCGCGCTTCCATCCGCCTTATCCTGTCAATCCTGTCCATCCATGTGAATTCTCCCACCCGGTCGGCCGCTCAGTCGTCGGCGGGGTCGTCCGGGGTGAGGTGGTGGGAGTCGCCGGCCATCTCGCCCTGGTCCTCGGCGAGGCCGGGGGGCAGGTCGAAGTTGCCGTGCCGCAGGAACTGCATGCACAGCAGCGCCACCTGGCGGCTGTTCATGATGAAGGTGTGCGCGTGGTGGACCAGCGCCCAGGCCTTCATCCCCTCCAGCTTGGTGCTTTCCACGGTGACCACGCCGTCATTCGGCTCCTTGAAGGTCAGCCGCTGGCCGCGGTCGCCCGCGATGACCGCAAACTCCCCCGGCGGCACGGGCAGGGTCTCGTAAAACTCCTCGGAGGCGAGCTGCTGCCCGCTGTCCCCCGTGAACCACCGGTAGATCGGGTTGTCCTTGAACGCGCGGGCCATGTCGGCGGGCCGGTTGGGCGGCGCCAGCATCACGATGCGGCCCAGCCCCGGGGGATACCCCCTCTTGAACCCGTTGCGGAGGATGATGTTTCCCAGGGAGTGCCCGATGAGGTGGTACACCGGGGTCTCCACCTTCTCGGCGAGGAAGGCGCGCAGGTCGTCCGACAGCAGGTCCATGGTGGTGGCCTTGGCGCTGTAGGGGAAATTGAGGACGGTGTACCCGGCGGACCGCAGCCTCACCTCCATCAGCCACATGGAGGCCCGGGTGCGGCCCATGCCGTGGAGCAGAACCACGGTCTCCGACCCCGCCGCGACCTTCTCCGCGGGCGCCTCCGCGGCGGCAAACACGCCCGCCAGGACGCATACAAGCGCCGCAAAGGGCACGCATTTTCCGGTGGGTGCCGTCATGGGTTTCGGGGATGTCCTGTGGTGCGCACCCTGCAGAAGGCTGCGGGCGCGGGCGGGAAGTATAGGCGGGCGGACCGTGTCCGGGCAAGCCGCGGACCCCGGCCGCCTGTCAGAGGGCGACATCCACAACGGCCTGCTGGCCCTCGAGCACCTCGAAAGGCGCCGTCTTCCGCTCCATGCCGCCGCGGGCCGCCGGAAAGTCCTCTTTGCTGATGGGCTTCGACGAGGCAAAGAGGGTCACCTCCCCCTTGCCCGCCGGAATGCCCGGACACGCATAGGTTCCCGAACCGGACACGTCGAACAGCAGCCGCTCGACGGCGTTTTCGCCGCGGAACAGGGCGACCTCCACAAAAGCGGACCGGGGCGCGCCGCCCTGGTATGAGATGGCGCCCCCCACCGAGCAGTTGCCGGAGGCGTAGACAAAGTCCATCCAGGTCACCTGCGACAGGTCCATCGTGCCTTTCTGCTCGTAGACGCGGTCAAACCAGGGCGCCGAGGGCGACGGCGCCACGCGCGCAGCCACAGACACCTGGCCGGGCGGCAGCTTGAGCACCTCGTACTGCCCCGGAGTCGAATAAAGGGGCTCCAGGACACGGCTGCCCATGGTGGACCCGCTGGTCACGCGGAACTCCGAAAACACGGCGGGGAACCCGTCCACCGCCACGTCGCCGGTGAGGGCCCCCTTGCGCGGAAGCTGGATCTTGACCTCCGTCACCTTGCCGGGCTCGGAAACGATGATCGCGCGGCCCATGCCGTATTCCCGGTGGTCAAAGAGGAACCAGTTCACGCCCACCGGCAGGGTGTAGACGGCGAACTCGCCCCGGTTGTCCGTGTCGGCGTAGGTGAGCTTCCCGCGCACGGTGCCCTCGGGCGTGCCCTGGCGCGGCATCACGCGCACCCTGGACACGGTCAGCTCGTTGGCCCCGTACACCTTGCCTTTGATGACCGCCGACCGCAGCAGCGGAAACTCCAGCACCGTCCCGGGGTTCCACGCGTCGGTCAGGCTGAACGGCACCCCCAGGGGCGCGTAGCCGCTCGCCCGCGCGTACAGCGTGTATTCGTCCATGATCTGAAACTGGTCGGTGAACTCGCCGGCCGGATGCGACATCCCCCGGAACTCGGCCAGCAGGTAGGGCTGCAGCGACTGGTGCCGGCCCTTGCACGCCGCGATCTCAAACTCCGGGACCGGCTGCCCCGTGTTGGCGTCCGTCACGCGGCCCCGCACCGCGAACCGGAGCGGAAACCGGTCCACAATGTCTATGTCCACCCGCGCGTTCTTGCGGTCCGTGACCAGCCGCACATCGTGGGCCAGCAGCCGCCCCTGGTGGGAGATGGCCGCCTTGTGCTCCCCGCGCGTCACCCCCCTGATCTCAAAGGCGCCGTAAAGGTCCGTCTCCGCCGACGGGCCCAGTTGCCGGGTGAGGTCGGGCACCCCTCCAGGGCCCGGATCGGCGATCACCTGTCCCGTCATGTCCACATCGTACACCGTCACCAGCAGCCCCGGAATCCCGTCGCCGAAGCGCTTGTCCCCCACCCGGCCCTGAAGGGCGTAATTGGTCGGCATCGCCGCCCCGGGGGCCTGCGGCGGCGCATCGGAAGGCGCGGGCGCCGTCTCCGCGCCGGAGGGCGCCGCCGGCGTCTCCGGCGCGCTCTCCCCCTCGGAGGGCGGCGGCGGCGGCGCAACAGGGGGCGGGGTCTCTGAACCAGAGGCGGTCGCGCCGGGAACGGGGTCGGCGGGGGCGAAGAACGCCGCGTAGGCGAAATAGCCCCCGATCACCACCACCGCCAGCGCCGCAAACCCCGCCGCCAGGACGGCCGGGCTGACTCCGCGCCGCTTGGCCCTGCCGAGATGGGTCTCCTTGGCCGCCTTGATGGCCGCGATGTCCCCCGCCACCTCGCGCATGATGTGCACCATGCGCTCCTTGCTGGCCAGTTCCGACGCCAGGGCCGAGGCCACCTCTTTGCGCAGGGACTTCTCCACGTTTTCGAGGGTGCGGGCCAGGTCCTCGCCGGCCTCCTTCGGCTCGATCTTGAGCAGGTCGGCAATCTGCCGGGCGGGCGTGCCGCAGAGCACATGGAGCATGAAGCCCTTGCGCTCCTGCACGGAGAAGGGGCCGAGCTCCTCGTTGAGCGGGTCCATCAGCTCGGTCTGCAGCCATTTCAGGTCCACCGGCATGGCCCCGGGGTCCCGGTCCCGCGGGGCGAAGCGGTCCGGGCCCCGCTGCGCGAGAAGGGCGTCCGTCTCCCCCTGCGCCAGCGCGCACAGCCAGTGGCCCAGCTTGCCGGCGTCGGTGATGGAGACCAGGCGGTCGAAGGCCTTCCGGAAAGTGGACACCACCGCCCTGTCGGCCGCCGCCACATTGCCCGACTGCGCGAGCGCCGCCGCGTACACCACCGGCTGGTACCGCTCAATGATGTGGCGGAACGCGTCGGGCTGACCCTTGAAGATGCGCCGTATGGCGGCCCGGTCTTTGTTGACAGGTCTGAAAGCCACTGCGTCACCCTCGCGCGTTGCGCGGCCGTGCGGCGCGGAACAGCCCCGCCGGCCCGTCTTGTTCTCTCACGCACTCTGGCACGGCCGCCGGAACACCCGGGGTTCCGGCGCGCCGGTGCTTCAAGGCACCGGCACCATTATGCGGATGCGGACAAACGCGTTCAAGTCCCGCGGAGGGCCAAAACGGGGCGCCGCCGGGCGCGCGGCCTACAGGAACGCGTGCCCCTCGGCCTCGGGCTGGTAGACGATGTCCACCACCACGGCCCGGCGTTCCCCGCCGTCCTTCTCATAGACGAGGGTCTCGCCGACGCGGGACCCGAGCAGGGCGGTGCCCAAAGGGCTGAGCACGGAGATGTGGTCGGGGGCCCCGGAAAGGAACCCGGGGTAAACCAGTGTGCAGAGGCGTTCGCGGTGGGTCTGGGTGTCCTGCAGGATGAGGCTGGAGTTCATGGTGACCACGTCGTCGGGGACCGGCTCCCCGTGCAGGATCGTCGCGTGGTTCAACTCCTCATTAAGACGGCGCACCGAGCTCCAGGAGTCCTCGTCAACCCCTCCGGTCAGCAGCTCGATGCGCTTGTGAAGTGTCTCGCAATCGCGTTCCGTGACCACAATCTGCCGTGTGCTCATTGCGCTCCCTTTCGGTTGCGGACCAAATGCCCTGGACGGCGCGCCACACGCCGCCGTTAGCATAGTACCCTTTTCCGCCGCCATTGTAAACCCTGTTCTTGGAACGCCGCATTCCCCGGCAAAGGGGACACCCGGCCCGTCCGCCCCCGGAAGTCAGAAGCCGTGGCGGCGCAGGGTGTTGTCCACTCCGGAAAGGTAGGACGCCCCGAAAAGCCGGACATGCACCAGCAGGGGGTACAGGGTGTAGATGTCCCGCCGCAGCTCGAAAAAGCCCGGCCGCAGCGGGCGCAGCGCGGTGTAGGCGTCGAAAAAGGCCGCCCCAAAGGTGTTAAACAGCGTGATGAAGGCCAGCTCCACCTCCGGATGGCCGAAGTGGACCGCGGGGTCCAGGAATCCCGTGATGCGCCCGTCCCGGGCGAGCACGTTGGTCGTCCACACATCCCCGTGCAGGAGCGAGGGGTGCTCCGGCTCCTCCAGCCACGCGTCGAGCCGCCCGCAAAAGGCCGCCAGCCGCCGGTGCATCCCGCGCGGGAGCGCGCCCTCCTCCAGCGCCCGGCCGGCCATGTGAAGCAGCCGCCGCTCCCGGTAGAAGTCCACCCACGACGCGCAGGGCGCGTTGGGCTGCGGCAGCCCGCCGATGAGGGTGTCCCAGGGCAGCCCGTGCGCCGCGCCGCGCACATTGTGGAGCGCGGCCAGCAGTTCGGCGGCGTGGGCCTCCGCGACGCGGGAAAACCGGCTCTCGCCGGGCAGCAGGGTCATGGCCAGCAGGCGCGGCTCGGCGTGCAGCACCTCCGGCACGGGAATGGCCCCCGTCTCCGCGAGCAGGGAAAGCATGCGCCCCTCGACGTCCAGCCGGGGCTCGGCGCGGCCGTCCACCTTCACCACGATGTCGCGGCCGTCGGAAAGGCGCGCGCGGTACACCTCGCCCACGCAGCCCCCGGCCAGGGGCGCGAAGGAGGCCACGGCCGCCCCCAGCACCTCTTCCGTCCGGCGCGTCCAGGCGCTCACCCCGCGCCCTCCTCCAGGGCCTCCAGATGCGCCAGCACGCCCTCCACCCCCTCCTGAATCAGGTCCATCATCCGGTCAAAGCCCTCGGGGCCGCCGTAGTAGGGGTCGGCCACGCCGCCCTCCGGCCGGGACGCGGTGAACTCGGTGAACAGGCGCACCCGGCCCCTCAGCGCGGGGGGGCAGCTTTCCAGCAGATCCTCGACGTTGTTCTCGTCCATGCCGGCGACCAAATCGAAGCGCGCAAAATCGTCCGGGGACACGGAGCGGGCGCGCAGCCCGGAAAGGTCCACCCCCCGCTTGCGGGCCGCCGCCTGGGCGCGGGGGTCCGGAGTGGCGCCGGCATGCCAGTTGCCCGTGCCCGCGGAGTCGGCGCCGAAGCGCCCCTCAAGCCCGCGCCGCACAAGCAGCGCCCGGAACATCCCCTCGGCGGAGGGGCTCCGGCAGATGTTTCCCAGACAGACAAACAGCACCTTTTTCACGGGGGATGCCTTTCTTGGCGGGAAGGGGGGGCGCTGCGGGCGGACGCGGCTCAGGCCTCTCCGTCCGGCGCCGGGGTCTCGCGGCCGGCGGCGTCCACCAGTTCCTTGATGGCCTTGCCGGGCTTGAAGGTCACGACCCGCTTGCGGGAGATGGCGACGGACGCGCCGGTCCGCGGGTTGCGGCCCGAGCGGGCATTGCGGCTCTTGGTCTCAAAAACGCCGAAATTCCGCACCTCGAGGCGGTCCCCCCGCGCCAGCGTGTCCACCACGGTGTCGAGCATGGCCTGGACCACGACCGCCACCTCCCCCTGGGTGAACCCCAGCTTGTCGGCGATTTCGATGACGAGTTCCCGCTTGGTCAACCCTTGGCTCCTTCACGTTCGGCCCGGGGCCCGCCCGTGGGGCGCGCCGCGCCGGGGGTCACTGCATGCCCAGCGCGCTCTTGTACATGGAGCCGATGCCGCCGATGTCGAAGTACATGACGACGGCGATGACGGCGAGGACGGCCACCGCGATGAGGAGGTTCTTGGTGCCGGGGGCCATGCCGCCCCCGCCCCCGCCGCCCTTGCCGCCGCCGGCCAGCATGTCGGCGGTGACGATGAAGACCTTCTCGCCGCGCTCGGCGCGGCCCTTCTTGTCCTCAATGACCCCCAGGGTCTCGTTGATGGCGATGAAGGCGCGGTGCCACTCCGTCTGGAGCTTCTTGAGGGCCACCTCGGACTGCGAATAGATCGCCTCCAGGCTGGTGGCGCCGCTGATGATGTTCATCGTGTTGCCGTCCAGCGTGTAGTCGTCCATCAGGGACTGCTGGAGCACCTTGTGCTCGCGCGCCAGCTTGCTCTTGATCTTCAGGAACTGGTTCTCAAGCTGGGCCTTGTTCACCCCCGAATTCGGGTAGCTGCTCAGCACCTGGTTGAACAGGAGCCAGTCATTCATGAACTCCCGGCACAGTTCAACGCGCCGTTCCAGCTGTTCGACAACTTTCTGCTGCTTCTTGCTCAGGCCCATGGTGAAGGGTAGCTCCTATGGAAGAAAATAATGCGGCAAAGACCGGCGTTTACTCTATCACACGGCGGGGGTGATGTCAAACGCCGCCGGGATAAGTTCCCACGGAGGGCGGTGTTATGCAGACGGCGGCGGCGCACCCGCCAAAACCTCAGGTGAACCAGTTGCGCATTCGCCGGAAGAACCCCTCGTTGCCGAAAGTGAGCTTCTGGCCGCCCGTCTGATAGTACGTGCGCGGCGGCGTCCCCTCCACCTCCAGAAGCAGCACCGTGATGTTGTCAAGTCCCCCCGCCTCCAGCGCCTCGTTCACCAGCCCCTCCACCGCGGCGTCCAGACTGGCCGCGCCGGTCACCGTCGAGAGCATCAGCCCGTCGGGCACCATGTTGCTCAGGCCGTCCGAGCACAGCAGCAGCCGGTCGCCCGGGCAAAGCTCCAGGGCGAACAGGTCCACGTCCACCGCGTCCTTGATCCCCACGGCGCGCGTGATGAGGTTCTTCAGCGAGTGGTTCTTCGCCTCGTCCTCGTTGAGCAGGCCGTTGCGCATCTGCTCGGCCACCAGCGAGTGGTCGTCCGTGATCTGGCGGATGCCCAGCTCCTGCCGCACGAGGTAGACGCGGCTGTCCCCCACCTGCGCGACATAGGCCCAGTTGCCCATGACCGCGACGGCGGACATCGTGGTGCCCATGCCGGAGTAGGCGGGGTTGTCCTCGGACTCCTCAAAAACCGTCATGTTCGCCAGCTCAATGGCCGCCCGCAGGGCCTGCGGCGTGCCGCCGTGGAAGGCCGCGTCGAAATAACCCTCCCCCAGGCACTGCAGGGCGAGGCGGCTGGCATGCTCGCCCGCGCTGGCGCCGCCCATGCCGTCGGCCACCCCGAAAAGGAAGCCCCGCCACTCCACGTCCGCCGGGTCGTCCGGCACGAGGACCATGCAGGAGTCCTCGTTGTTCTTGCGCTTGCGCCCCACATCGCTGCGCAGCACCGCGCGGACACAGCCGCCCCCCCACTTAAAGGAACAGTTCAATCCGTCTTCAGGGCCGATGAACATCGTCCTGCCCGCTTCAGACATCAAGACGTCCCCCGAATGCGGGGAGCGGCAAACCGCCCCCCCCGTGTTGGGGCCTTTTCACACATGCCCGGCTTCCGCCCGGACTGCGCCGCCGCCGGCGCCAGCCCGGCCCGCAAACCGGCCGACTGCTATTTTACCACCACCGGCCGCGCGCCGCGCACACGCCGGACCCGTCCAGCATGGCACAGCCGCGGGGGGCGGCGCAACGGCGCGCCGGAACCGGTCCGGCGCGCCGGAAAATCCGCCTGGAATCAGTTGCTCTGGCGCCCGCCCGTGCCCACGGTGGACTTGGGGGCCGCCGCCTTCGCGGAGGCCTTGGGGCGCAGGCTGCGGCTGGTCGCCCCGGCGCGCCACATCTCGGAGTTCCTGATCTCGGCCAGTTCCTTCTGCAGGCCGGCCTGGTAGTCCTTCTTGCCCGTGCTGCGCAGGACGCGGCGGCACTCCTCGCCGCTCTTCACCCGCCGGTACAGCTCCTTGAACACCGGCAGGGTGGCCTTCTTGAACTTCGGCTTCCAGTCCAGCGCGCCGCGCTGCGCCGTCGCCGAGCAGTTCTGGTACATCCAGTCCATGCCGTTCTCGTCCACCAGGCGGATGAGGCTCTGCGTCAGCTCCTCGACCGTCTCGTTGAACGCCTCGCTCGGCGAGTGGCCGTGGGCGCGCAGCACCTCGTACTGCGCCTCCATGATCCCCGCCAGCGCGCCCATCAGCACGCCGCGCTCGCCCGTCAGGTCGCTGAACACCTCGTGTTCAAACGTGGTCGGGAACAGGTAGCCGGAGCCGATCGCGATGCCGAGGGCGATGGCGCGCTCGGTCCCGCGGCCCGTGTGGTCCTGGCCCACCGCAAAGCTGGAGTTGATGCCCGCGCCGCTCAGGAAGTTGCGGCGCACGTTGAGGCCCGAGCCCTTCGGCGCGACCAGCAGCACGTCCACGAACTCCGGCGGGATGACCTTGGTCTGGTCCTTGTACGTGATGGAGAAGCCGTGGGAGAAGTACAGCGCGTCGCCCGGCTTCAGGTGCTTCTTCACCTCCGGCCAGATCGCCTTCTGCGCCGCGTCGGACACCAGCATCTGGATGATCGTCCCCTTCTCGCACGCCTCGGCGATGGGGAACAGGTTCACGCCCGGCTTCCAGCCGTCCTTCACCGCGCGGTCCCAGTCCCGCTTGAACTCGGGGGCCTGGCCGACGATCACGTTGAAGCCGTTGTCCCGCATGTTAAGGCCCTGCGCGGGCCCCTGCACGCCGTAGCCGATCACCGCGATGACCTCGTTCTTGAGGACCTTGCGCGCCCGGGCCATCGGGAACTCTTTGCGTGTGATCACCTCTTCCTGCACGCCGCCAAAATCCATCTTCATCCTGCAATCCTCCGTTTCGGTTGGTGGAGACATGGGCCTGCCGGATCCGCGGCGGCCGCCCGCCCGCGGAAACTTCGCGGGCCGGCCGGGGCCGGGGCTGGTCGAAAAGACATCTCAACCGGACACGTCATGTCCAAAAATCAGCGTGTATTCTACTGGCATTTTGCGCAGTATGCAAATCTCCCGCCGAAAAAAAGGCGGTCCGCCTCCCGGTCATGATCGCGGCGGCCCGGTCACTCACCGCAACCCTTTGACCCGGCGGCTTACATTTCCCCATGAAAGTTGCGCAACACAAGTTCTGCAAAAAGGTTCGTGATGTTCTGGTCTTTACTCCGTCGCGGGAACACGTCTTCCTGGGTCCAGTCCCCATCCCGCAGCGTGGGGACCGGACCCCGCAGGGCGCAGCCCGGAGGGGGCAGGGCCCTACGCTGCGGGATGCGCCAACCGCATGGTCTTCCGGTGCTCGTGCCAGAGGTCCATGTTCAGACAGGGCGTTCCCTCGATCCATTCCTCGTGCTGTTCGACCGCCAGCGCCCGGACCAGGCGACGACAGTTCGCCTCGTTCGGGAATATGCGCACGATGTGCGTGCGGCGCTTGATCTCCTCGTTGAGGCGCTCAAGCATGTTCGTGGACTTCATGCGCTTGTGGCGGGACGGGGGAAGCCGGTAGAAGGTGAACGTCTCCTCGATGTTCTCCTCCACCCACGCGCACAGCTTGGGGTAGCGCCTCTGTCATCTCCGCCTCCAATACCTCCTGGAGAACCCCGCGAATCAAGGACCGGATCATTTCCTCGTCCTCCCGCAGCAGTTCCCGCCAATTCGGACCCAATGTGATACCCTTCTGCTTGGACATGATGTTTCCTTCTGGGGCCTGCGGCCCCGGTTCAATTACCCAGAAACATCATGTCCCTTTCTTGCAGAACTTTGGAAGCATAACCTTTCATGAACGTTTGCAGCACAAAATGGATGGGGGCGTTTTTTGCCCTCGCGGCGGTTTGGACGTGCGCCCCCGTCCGCGCCGAACTCCAGGAGGTCGCCGTCGGCGGCGAGATCACCTTCCGCGCGCGGGGGTTCATGAACGTCTACGCGCCCGGGCGCGCGCGCAGGCCCCTCGCCCCGGCGGAATGGTTCCCCTGGCGGGCGCTGGGCACGGACGGGCTCTCCAGCGCCTTTGCGTGGGACGACCGCGGGCCGGATTCGTGGTACACGGAGCAGGTGCTGCGCCTGAACGTGAACGCCCGCCTCTCGGAGGGGGTGTCGGCGTTCCTCGAACTTTACAATTACGACATCCAGGGCGAGGACTTTGTGTCCGATTACTTGACGGGACGCGACACGGTGAATCCGGGCCGGAACGACCTGGAGTTTCTCCAGGCCTACGTGGAAATGGACGGCCTGTGGGGCGGCATGGGCCGCCTGCGGCTGGGCCGCCAGCTCATGACCCTCGGCAAGGGCTGGCTCATCGGCGCGAAAAGCACCAGCCTCCAGTACTGCTATCTGGACGCCGCGCGCCTGACCGTCACCCCGTGGGAGGGCGTCACGGCGGACCTCTGGACCGCCAACGTCGGCGCCACGCGCCTGCTGCCCGCCGATGACCGCCTCTTCCACGGCGTCCACGCCACCTGGGCCGTCTCCCCGGCGCTGAACCTCACGGCCTTCTACATGCTCCTCCACGACGGCTCCCCGCTGGAGGACAGGTCCGGAGACCCGCTGATGGAGGCGCGGGAGCGCCTGCTCGGGCTGGACCGGTACGGGGCGACGTGGCTGCACACCCTCGGCGGGCGCGTCTTCGGCGAGGCCGGGGCCTGGGACTACGACCTGGAGGGCGCGGGGCAGTGGGGGGACGCCGCGCACCTCGGCGCGCGGTTCCGCCGCGTGAACCTCCTCGGCGACTACGGCGACGACGGCGCGGAATTCGCCGCCTGGGCCGCCGACGCGGAGGTCGGGCGCACCTTTGACGCCCGGTGGAGTCCCCGCGTGTTCGTGGGTGCCGCCTGGTATGACGGCGAGGACCGCCGCGCCGTCTCCTTCGGCGAGTGGATCAACCCCTTCGCGCGGCCCCGGGCCAGCGTCTCCTTCAACCGCCTCTACTCGCAGACAGACTACGACTCCATCGTCGGCGGCGGCACCAACATGTCCAACTTCTGGCTGGGACGCGCCGGCGTGCGGGTCCGTCCGGCGGAGAAATGGACCGCCCAGCTCCGCGTCATCTCCTACCACGCCGTCGGTGCCTTCGCGCGCCCCGCCGGCCTGCGCGTAAACGGCCGCTGGATCCCCTTCGCGCCGTCCCTCTCCTTCTGGGACCACGAGTCCTCCAAAGACCTCTGCGTGACCCTCGGCCTCTCCCTGCGCTACGACTACTCCCCCGACGTCTCCCTCACCCTCGCGTACAGCCACCTCTTCACCGGCGACGGCCTCGGCCGCGACGGCAACTTCGTCTTCGACAACGGCACCGGATTCGCCGGCGGCACCGCCTCCGACGACGCCGACTACATCGGCCTCCTCACGGAGATCACCTTCTAGAGCAGTTCAAGGTTAGGGTGCCGTATTTGAAGGAAGATGCCGGGAGCGCGCACTGAGGTGGCACGGGCTGGAAGCCCGTGTTTTGGCCATGGATGCGACCCAAGAAACACGGGCTGGAAGCCCGTGCCACCTCAGTGTCCGTGCCGGTCAGTGGCCGTCCGTGTCTTTGCCCCGCCTACTTCCGGTCCTTCTCGCCGCTGCGCCAGGCGGAGGCGCGGAAGGTCTTGCGGCGCTCCATCTCGCGGGCCCAGCGCCTGGTGCTGGGCGTGCCCGCGTTGTCCTTCACGATGACCACGCCGCCGCGGCTGTCGTTCTCGACGCGGGGCTTGCCGTTGACGAGGTTCTCCGTGACGATGGCGCGGTCCACTGCCGGGCCGAGGCGCACCTGCGCGCGGTTCTCCAGAAACTCGCAGCCGCGCACGGAGACGCTGCCGCCGAGGATGTCGAGGGACGGCGTGTCCACGCGCTTCTTCTTCCCCGGCTCGTCCCCGTCCTCGTAGCCCCACTGCATGAAGGTGCAGTCGGAGAAGCCGACGGTGCCGGTGCCGTCAATGACGGCGTTGCGCCGGGCGGGGCCCCAGAAGGCGCAGTTGACGAAGCGGACGGTGCCGGTGTGCGTCTTCCCCACGCGGATCATGGTGGGGTCGGGGCCGTGGAAGGAGACGAACTCGCCGTTGGTGATGAGGATGCCCATGGGCGCGCTCTCCTCGACGACGAGGGAGGTCTGGCAGTCGTCCGCGCCGATGCCGAGGAAGTTGCCGTTGGTGCCGCCGGCCTCGGTCTCCATGAACTTGTAGCCGACGTTGTAGCCGAAGCAGAAGGTGTTGAGCACGTAGTGCCAGTCGGTGCGGCCGAAAAGGAAGCCGACGCCGTTCTCCGTCTGCCACTCGTAGACCTTGGTGTCGAGGGTCCACCACGGGTTCCAGTGGACGTTCTCGACGCGGCCGATGTCGTAGATGGCGTCCACAAACAGGCCGATGTGGATGGGCTGGCCGTGGATGTTGCGCACCAGCGCCCGCTGGTTCTTGGAGGCGTCAATGCCGTTGTAGGGGTTCAGGAGCTGCATGTCCGTCAGCGCGGGGTTGTTGCCGCGCAGGGCCACGGTGTAGGGGTAGGGCGTGGGCGCGTCGGCGTCGGGGAGCTGGTCCGGGTAATGCACCGTGAACCCCTGGAGCGACGCGTTGTCCGTCAGGGTGATGAACGCGGGCCCCTCCTCGGACCCCGCGCCCGCGCGCGGCTCCAGCACGGACCCGTAGACGGGCAGCTCCTTCTGTCCCTTGTCGCGGATGCCCGCGTGGGCCGGGCTGTAGGTGAAGGTGCCGCGCAGGGTCACGTTGGACGGCACGGTGAGGACGCCGTCGAAGCGGTAGCGGCCGGTCCCCACCTGGACAATGCCGCCACCCGCCGCGCCCGCCTCGTCGAGCGCGCGCTGGAAGAGGGCCGTGTTGTCCGTGTTGCCGTCCGTGTTGGGGCCGTGGGCGGCGATGTCGCGCACCGCCGGGCTGCCGGTGACGGGGGGCGGCGCGGTCTCCGCCGCGGCGGCGGCGAGGGCGCAGAGAACCAGGGCGGCGGCGGGGAAAAAGGTGCGAGGGCGCATGTGGGATGACTCCGTGGGTTGTGTTTCCTGTCAGTGGTCGGAGCGGGGCGCGCCGGTGCCGCCGGCGGCCCTTCCGGGCCCGGCAATGTGCGGGGAATCCCCGAACAGGTGGTCAATGCCGGGCAGCCGGTTGGCCGGCTCGTGGCGGGCGTCGAGCACGGCGGCGAGGTGCAGGGTGAGCAGCAGGCGGGCCACGCGCCGCTGGCGGGCGTCGCCGCAGCGCACGGCCAGCCCGGCGCCGCAGGCGTATCCCGTCTTGTCCAGGCAGGCCGCCGGACGGCAGGCGTCCCTCTCCGACCAGGCGAAGAGGTCCACCTCGCCCGCCGGGGGCGCGGCGGCGCGCAGGCGCAGGTCAAACTCGGCGTCGAGGCGGTCGTAGACCTCCACCAGCCGGTCGAACCAGTGGGTCACGGCGCGGTAGCCCTCCTCCGCCACGTCCACCACCACGCGCGCGGCGTCCACCGTCTCCAGCGTCTGCCGCGCGAGGTACTCGTCGCGCTCCTCGTTCTCCTCGGGCACCATGCGCACCCGCATCTTCTCCGCCGGGTCGCCGTAGTTGAAGCATTCCAGGATCGTGGGGATCGTGAACTTGTTGCGCGCCAGCAGCGTCGTCTCGCGCAGCCACGGCGCCGCCGTGTCGTCCTGCGCCAGCGCCGCGTCAAGGTCCGGCGCCGGGGCGAAGAGTCCGCTGCGCCAGTCGAGCCACATGTCGTGGAAGAGGGCGACGAGGTCGCGGCCGCAGTGCCGGGGCGAGGGGCCCTCGGCGCGCGCGGCCAGCTCCAGGTAGCGCTCGCGCAGGCGGTGCCGCGTGCGCCGGAGAATGTCGCGGTCGAACAGGAACCGCGCCACGCACAGGCGGTCGAAGAGCAGGCCGGCGCTTTCCGCGGACACGCGGCCGTCGCGGCACAGGGGAGCCTCCCACCGGTGCATCCACTCGCGCAGGCGGCGCGCCACCGCGCTGCGCGGCTCGCGCCGCAGGTTCTCCAGCGACCCCCGCACCACCTGGTCCCGGTGGAGCGCCGGGGCCAGCTCCGCGTTGAACCCGCGCGGGTCGTCCGACCACAGCAGCAGCTCCGCCGTCCGCGCGTCGTAGAGATAGGTCCGGTGCAGGTCCGTCGCCAGCAGGTAGTCCACGTTCGGCCCGCTCGTCTCCTCCAGCAGGGCGCGCGTGGCCGGGCAGAAGTCCAGCCCCCGCTCCACCGCCGCGCCGGGCGGGTCGAGCACCCCCGGCGGCAGGAAGTGCGCCGCCACGATGCACTGGCCGTCGCCGCGCAGCAGACACGGCCACGAGGACATGGCCTCGGCCGCCGGCCGCGGCGAAAAGGGGATGGGCTGGTCCCAGCCCAGCAGCCCCAGCAGCCGCACCGCGAACTGCTGCTGCCCCCCGCGCGCGGCGTCGGCGAGCTGGTCCCGCCACGAGGCGCACAACTGCGCGATGTCCGCCGTCTTCTCTCTCATGGTACCCCGTGCTCCTTCTTCACGTCGTGCCCCGCGGCCTCCACATGCCGCCACAGCAGGTCCTCCCGGCGACCCAACAGGTCGGTCCCCTCCCGGAGAAAGGCCGCCGTCTCCGCGTCTCCCGCGCGCAGGGCGGCCAGAAAGGCCTCCGCCGTCATGAACCCCACCGCGATGTCCGGGTCCCGCAGCGCCGGCCGCCGCGCGTCCCGGTGCACCGCCAGCGCGCGGTCGCGTCCCGCCGAAAGCAGGCACAGCCGCACCGACGGGTCGGACGCCGCCGCCGCCCGCAGCCGCAGCGCGGGCCCCGCCGCCTTCAGCACCAGCGCGCGCAACTCGGGAAAGAGCGGCGAGTCCTGGTTCACCTGGTAGTACACCCGGTTCCCCTCTGTCCGGCGAAACAGCAGGCCCGCGCCCGTCAGCCGTTCCAGTTCCCGCTGCACCGCGCGCAGGGGCAGGCCGGTGGCGGTCTCCAGTTGGCGCTGATAGAAAGAGGGGGAGGGATCGGGCAGCAGGGCCTCCAGCATGGCGACCCGCGCCCCGGACGCGATGATGAGTCCGAGGTCATGGCTTGGCGCATGATGACTGTTATTTGTCGTCATAATGTCCATAAATTCGGAAACAACTCCCGTAAGACGGGATTTGCAAACTCTCAATACGAGACTGTTCTCTCTTCTTTCGCCTTTGAATATATACAATTTGTAGTCAAAAAGCAAGCAGAATGTTTTCCGCCCGGGGTTTGCGGGGCGGAAGAGGGCGAGTGGGGGGCAAGATGGCAGCCCAGTCGCGCGGCGAGACCTTGATGCACCAGTCGCAGTGGATGCACTTGTCCTTGTCAATCTCGGACTTGTGGTTGCACAGGTGGCAGGGCCAGGCGTGGGTGTCCGCATCCTCCGGGCCGAAGCCCCGCTCCCCCTCGTCCTCCGCGCCTCGCGCCGCCGGCGGCAGCACGGGCATGTGCGGGGGATACACCAGGTCGTGGTCGCGCGTGCGGTCGGTGAGCCCGGCGGGTTCCACGGGCCCGCCGGTCCTGCGTCTCCGCATGCCCATGAGGAATGCGTGCATCTCCGCCGCCGCGGCCTTGCCGCCCGCAACGGCGTGGATGACATCGCCGCTTCCTCCGGCAATTGTTGGGGAAATGGGGCCTGTGCTAGACTGTGGCCCGGGGCTCCCGTGCCCGCAATTAGGAAAGGTTCCCCGCTCTGTGACGCATCCCCCGGCCGAGTTTTCCGCCGTTATTCCCGTGCGGGACGACCCTGTCCGGCTGGAGCGCCTGCTCCAGGGGCTGCGGGAGCACGCGCCGGCCGACCTCCTGCGCGAGATTATCGTGGTGGACGACGGGTCGGCGGCGCCCCCCGGGGCGGTCTGCGCGCGCCACGACGCGGTGATGCTGCGGGTCTCGCCGGGCCGGGGGCCCGCCCACGCCCGAAACGTGGGCGCGGCGGCGGCGTCGGGCACGCATCTGTTCTTCTTTGACGCAGACGTGGCGTATGCGCCGGGGGTGATGGAAAAGGCGGCGGCGCTGTTCGCCGCGGACCCGGAGCTGGGCGCGGCGTGCTTCCTTAACCAGCGGCATGACGCGGCGGACAACGCGGTCCGCAACTTTGGCGCGGCCATCGAGCATTACTGGTTCCGGGTGTATCTGGCGGACGGGGGGGACACGGGGCCCCTGAGCGGGTTCACCACGCGCAACGGGGCGATCCGGCGGGAGGTGTTCGACGCGCTCGGCGGTTTCAGCGAAAGCTTCGACACGAACGCGGGGGAGGACTACGACTTCGGCAAGCGGCTCATCCGGGACCACCGGAGCGTGATCACCGCCTCGCCGCTGCTGTATCACGCCTTTCCGGACCGGCTGTCGCGCCTGTTCCGCAATTATTTCGTCCGAGCCGCGCTGTTCGTGCCCTACTTTCTCCGGCACCGCCCGCCCCTCGACAAGACGCAGACCTCCAGCGGCGAGGCGCTGCTCCGCCTGGTGGGGGTGGGCGCGGCGGGCATGGTTCCACTGGGGTTTCTGCCCGTGGTCGGCGGGTATGCGGGGGCGGCGTTTCTTGTCCTCGCCGTCCTCTACACGGCGTCCCTCTCGGGCTTTCTGCGGACCGCGTGGCGGTGGTGCGGCGAGGGGCATCCAAAGGCCTTCGAGTTCACCGGCGACCCCGATGCGGGTGTCCGGCGGGAGATTCGGCGGGGCGGCGGCCGCTGCCTGCGTTTTGCCGCGGCGTGCCTGCTCATCCACTGGGCGAGCTCGTGCGTCATCACGGCGGGCGGGCTGTGGGGGCTGACGCGGCACCTGCTCTCGCGGCGGGCGGCCGCGGCGGCCGCGGGGGGCGCGCCATGATCCCCCGGCAGCTGCGCGCCGCGGCGCACTGGGCGGCCTCCCTGGCCCAGGGTTCGCCGCAGTACCTGGTCCTCTACGTCACCTCGCGCTGCAACGCCCGGTGCCGCATGTGCTTCAACTGGGACGGCATGGCGGCGCGGCGCGCGGTCCCCACGCAGTCGCTGGAGGAGCTGACCCGCCTCGCCCGGACCGCGGGCCGGGTGCCCCACCTGACGCTGTCGGGCGGCGAGCCGCTCATGCGCGACGATGTGGCGGAGATTCTGCACGCCTTTTACCGCCACGCGGGCACGCCGTTCTTCACCGTGCCGACAAACTCCCTTCGCCCGGACCGGGTGGGGGCGCTCATCCACCGGTTTGCCGGCCTCTGCCCCGGCGCGTTCCTGAACTTCTGCCTGCCCTTCCACGGACCCGAGGCGGTGCATGACGACATCATGGGGATTCCCGGGGCCTTTGCGAAACGGGACGAGACCCTGCGGGTGGTGGAGGCGGCGCGGGCCGCGCACCCGAACGTGTCCTGCGTCCTCAACTGCGTCCTGTCGCAGTTCAACCACCAGCACTGGCGCGAGACCCTGGACCTGGCGCTCGGCCCCTATGCGGGGGTCCCCTTCGGGGTGGCCTACGCCCGCGGGGTCACGCACGAGCGCGACGCCGTGAATTTCCCGCTGGAGTCCTACCTGAAGATGTACGGCGAACTGCTGGCGCGCCGCCGGGTCGGGCGCAGCCTGAACCCCTACCCCGTGCTCCAGGCGGCCATGGCGCGGGAATACCCCGAAACCGTGGCCGGCGTGGTCGCCGGGGATGTCCGAAACCTGCCCTGCCGCGCCGGGAGCGGGATTCTGGTGGTCTTCGACGACGGGAAGGTCTACCCCTGCGAGACCCTCGTGAACCCCGAATGCTGCACGGCGGCGGCCCCGCCCGCGGACGCCTGCATGGGCGACCTGCACGACACGGGCCACGACCTGGCGGCGCTGCTGCGGGGGGACAAAGCGCGGAACATCCTGCGCTGGCGGCGGCAGAACCTCTGCGCCTGCACCTGGGAGTGCGCCGTCACCAACAGCGCGCTCCACAGCCCGCGCACCCTGCTGCGTATCGGCGGGAGCGCCCTGAGGCAGTGGCTCTCAGGGAAGGGCTGACGTCCCGCGTTCTCCGGGAATCAGTTCACATTCATGTATCCCTGCGAAATGATGTCCTCCATCGTCTCGGGGGACAGCTGGACCTCCTCCCCGGTGTGGGCGGCGGCGTCCGGGGCGGCGGCCTGGGCGTCCAGCATGCGTTTCAGCGCCTCCACCCCCTCCCGCGGCAGGTGGGCCGCGGCGGCCCGCAGCGCGTCCTCCCGGGGGGCGATGCCATGGCGGACGCAGTGGGCGAAGAGGACCGTCTTGAGCCGGTGCAGGTCCGCCGGGCGCTCCGCAGAGAGGTCGTTCAGCTCCCAAGGGTCGGCCGCCAGATCGTAGAGCTCGTAGATGGCCGGGCTGTCCGGGGCGAACAGTGCCCAGTCGCGGATGGCCTCCCACTCGTTCCTGCGGGCGGTGGCGGCTTTCTGGACGGCCAGTTTCATCCGGTTGTCGCGCACGGTGAGCAATCCCATCTTGCGGTCCTCGGAAACGCTGTATCCGGGCGGCGGGACGGCCGGGTCGAGCAGGTTCCGGCCCTCCATGCCCTCCGGGCCGGGGATGTCCAGCGCGGCGAGCAGCGTGGGCAGGATGTCCAGCGTGCTGACCAGGTCGGAGACCACGGCCCCCGCCGGCGTCTTTCCGGGCAGCCGCAGAACAAGCGGGACGCGGGTGCAGGTCTCGTAGGGCGTCGAATGGCACCAGGCGCCGGGCTTCTCATTGAACGACTCGCCGTGGTCCGAGAAGAAGACGATGCGGGCGGCGTCGTACAGCCCGGCACCGCGCAGGCGGTCGAGCATCTCGCCGACCCGCAGGTCCATGAAGGCCGCCTCGCCGTCGTACACCCGGCGGGCGTAGTCCACATCATGCTCGTTGGTGAGGGCGGGGTCGTTCTTGAACAGCTTGTCGTCGAGGATCTGGAAAGTGAGGTTCACCGTGCCCAGCATCCCCCCCTCGTTCCGGATGAGGTCGGGGGTGTGGTTGATGTACTCCGAGTGGGGTTCGTAGAAATGGCGGAAGAGCAGCAGCCCGCCGCCGCCCAGGGCACGCAGCGTGTCCGCGTTCAGGTCCAGAAAATCCCGCGTCATCGCCGAAACCTCCTCCGTGTCCTCGGAGAAAAGGTAGATGTCAAAGCCCTGGTCAAACCCCGTGCCCGGCCCGACAAACCCGTCGAAGAGGGTGCGGACAAAGCCCACGGTGAAATAGCCGCGGTCGTGCAGGACCTCGGCGAGGGTGGTGACGCTCTGCGGCAGGGCCGAGAGGTGCAGCTCCGCCGTGTGCTGCGAGGGGTAAAGGGAGGTGAAGATGGATCCGAAAGAGGGGCGGGTCCACGGGCTCGCCGTGGTGACCTGGTCGAACAGAACGCCCTCCGCCGCCAACCGGTCCACGTGGGGCGTCGCGTTGGTGGGATGGCCATAGCAGCCCAGGGGGGAATTGCGCAGGGTGTCCGCCCCCAGCAGCACCACGTCCGGCAGGCGCGGCGCGGCCGCGTGCTCCGCCGCGTAGCGGCGCAGCGACACGATCTCGCAGTAAAAGTCGTCCGCGCTCCACCCCGCGCCCTCCGGGCCGCGCGCCGCGCACTCGAGGCCCAGCCGGACCTGTTCGGCCCCCGCCGGGACAATGCAGGACCGGCCCCGGGGCGCCCATTCCGCGCCCCCGGGCACCAGCAGTTCGGCCACCCGCGCCTCCGGCGTCACCCGGTGCCAGATCCCCGCCACCAAGGCCTCCACCAGCGCCACGGGCTGGCACCCCGGATCGCCCTCCGGCCGAATCCACACGTTGAACTTGACCACATCCCCCGGTCCGGCGTCCATCGGGGCGGAAACCAGCCGCGCCCGGGCATCCTCCGCCGCGCCGGGGGCCAGGGCCAGTCTCATGCCGGTCTTCCCTGCCCGGGCGGAGGCTTCCGCAGGCAGCCACCCCGGCGGCGCCCCGGCGGGATCCGGGAGCCACTCAGGAACCGCCCCCCCGTCTCCCCCCTCAAAACCGCCATTGCGGTTGGCGGGCTGGGGAAAAGCCAGCGTGGGAAAAGAGGTGTCCAGGGGTTCATAAGTCGTTGTGTCGGAAAAGTCTTTGGCGGTCTGGGTCGGGGGAGGAGAAGGGGATGGGGGCGGTGCCGGGGGGGGGCTGTGCAGAAAAATGCCCGCAAAACCCAGACAGGCGAACAGCGCCGCCCCCGCCGCGAGCAGGAGGGATATTCCATCGCGGGACCGGCCGTTTCCCTCCGGCATACCCGCTATTTTCGCCGTTGTGAACCGCATGCCTCCTCATTATACCGGCCTTCCGCCCCTCCCGCAAACGCCCCCCCTTCCGGCAAGGTGAACCAACTCCGGTTCGGGCATGATTCCCGGCGAAAAAACTGACACCGGCCGGGGGATTGTGGTAACATGCGCCAATTTATCCCACGCGGGAGAGGTGTATTCAATGCAAAAAGCCATAGAAAACCTGGTGGCCGCGACCCTGACAGAGGACATCGGCCAGGAGGACCTGACCACCAACACGATTGTCCCCCCCGAACTCCGCTGCCTGGCGCGGCTCTATGCCAAGCAGGACGGGGTGCTGAGCGGCATGAAGCCGTTTCGGGCCGCTTTCGACCTGATGGACGCCGATGTGCGGGACTGGAATTCCCTGACCGACGGGACCCCGTTCAAGAAGGGCGACCTGATCGTCTCTTTTGAGGGCAAGACCCAGGCGGTGCTGACAGCGGAGCGGACGGCGATGAACTTTGTCCAGCATCTGTCCGGGGTGGCCACGCTCACGTCCAAGTTTGTCCGCTCCGTGGAGGGGCTTGAGTGCCGGATTTGCGGCACCCGCAAGACCATGCCGATGATGCGCCAGCTGGAGAAGGCGGCCATCGTCCACGGCGGCGGCGCGAACCACCGCCACACCCTGTTCAACGGCGTGCTCATCAAGGAAAACCATGTGATGGCGGCCGGAAGCATCCGCGAGGCGATCCGCCGGGCCTGGGAGGGCACCCACCACCTCATGCGCATCGGCGCGGAGGTGGAGAACCTGGACCAGTTTGACGAGGCGCTGGAGGCGGGGGCCGATGTGATCCTCATGGACAACATGTCCAACGAGGACATGCGGGAGGCCGTGGGCCGCGCCGCGGGCCACAAGGTCATTCTGGAGGCCAGCGGAAACGCCTCCCTGGAGCGCATCCGGTCCATGGCGGAGACGGGGGTCCACTTCATCTCCGTGGGTGCCCTGACGCATTCCGCGCCCTCCATTGACCTGACGCTCCTCATCGAGAACGCCGCGCCCTGACCGGGAGCGGGCCCCGGATTCGGTTTCAAAACCATGCGCCCCTGCCGCCGCCGACCGTGCGGCGGCGGGGCTTTTTCCGGTATGCTGGGGGGCCCGGGACGGGACCCCGGCGGGCCAAGGAAACGCGCGCTGATGCTGCTGGTGGTTGACATCGGAAACACGAACACCGTGCTCGGGCTCTACAGGGGCCGCGAGCTGTGCGGCCATTGGCGCTTCGAGACCGCCAACCACCGCACGGGCGACGAGATGCACATCCTGCTGCACATGCTCCTCCAGAGCATCGGCGTGAGCCCCTCGGAAATCCGCGGCTGCTGCCTGTCCAGCGTGGTGCCGCAGATGAACACGGCGCTCCAGGAGGCCTGCCGCAAGGCCTTCGGCTGGGACCCCTTCATGGTGGAGCCCGGCGTCAGGACCGGCCTGGTCCTCCACTGCGACAACCCGAAGGAGGTGGGGGCGGACCGCATCGTGAACTCCGTGGGGGCGCTGGAGGACCGCAAGCCCCCGCTCATCATCATAGACTTCGGCACCGCCACCAGCTTCGACGCCGTCACGGCCCGCGCGGAGTGGGTCGGCGGCATCATCGTGCCGGGCATCCTCCTCTCCTCCGAGGCCCTGTTTGAGCACTGCGCCAAGCTGCCCCGGGTGGACATCCAGGTCCCCAAGAACGTCATCGGCCGGAACACGACGGACAACATCCGGTCCGGGCTCACCTACGGCTACGCCGACCTGGTGGACGGCCTGGTCCGGCGCATGCGCGCCGAGATGGACGGCGACCCCGTGGTCGTGGCCACGGGCGGGCTCGCCCGCGTGATCGCCCCGATCTCCGCCGAGATCACCCATGTGGACCCCTGGCTCACCCTCAAGGGCCTGCGCGTGGTCTACGAAAAGAACGTGGGCGCCGTCGCATGAGCAGGACCGCGACCTGCCTGATCCTGGCGGCCCTGGCCGCCGCGGGGTGCTCCCCCGCCCCCCCCGCCCCGCCCGCCACAGCGCCGGAAACGGACGCCGCCGCCCCGGCGGCGGACCCCCTGGCCCCGGCGGAGGACGCCCTGGTCATGACGGGCATCAACCTCTACATGCACCGCGCGCGCCAGGCCGAGGGCGTGGCCCGCAAGCCGGAGTTCTGGATCCACGCCGAGACCTTCTCCATGGCCGGCGAGGACCGCTACCTCTTCGAGAACGCCCGCGCCGTGGTCTACGACGACCAGGACGCCGAGTCCATGGTCATCGAGAGCCGCCGCGGCCAGTTCGAGCAGGAGAAACGCGCCGTCCTGGAGGAGGGCGTCGTCGTGCGCGCCGGCACCATGACCCTGAACCTGTCCTCCGTCGTCTGGGAGCGCCCGGAGGAGGGCGCGCCCGGCGGGGCGCGGTCCGACGGCCCGGTCTCCGTGGACGACCCCAAGTTCAAACTGGAAGCGCGCGGCCTGCGCCTGTATCCTGACAGCAAGGCCTTCGAGCTGGACAACGTCACCGGTTTCATCACCTTTGGAAAGGACGCGTCATGAAGAGATTCCCGAAACTGATCGCCCTGGGCATCGCCGTGTGCGCCGCGGCCGCCGCGGGCGCCCAGGACCAGGGGCTGGGCGGCTACTCCTCCATGGAGATTGACGCCGGGCAGATGAAGGGCAACTTCGCCACCGGCGCCATTGACGAGATGACCGGCGGCGTCAAAATCCGCCTCCTCTCCGACGACGAGAAGCTGCAGCCCCTGCCCATCAAGGCGCAGACCATGAAGTTCACCTGGGCCGAGGGCGCCTCCACCCCCTCCCTCATCATCATGGAGACGGGCGTTGAGGTGAACCACCCCAAGGGCTCCATCACCGCCGACCGCGCCGAGTGGAACTTCGAGACCGGCGCCCTCGTCTTCACCGGAAACCCCGTGGTGAACAACGAGCGCATGAAGGGCCTGCGCGGCGACCGCATGGCCATCAACCTCAAGGACAACACCTTCCAGGTGGACCGCCCCCGGGCGGACCAGGTGCCCCTGCAGGGCATAGACGCCGGCGCCGGAGACGCGGGCGGCGGCGCCATGCTGGTATCCGAGGGCGACGTGAAGGACTGGGCCGGCCTCATCGCCGCCCTGCGCGCCGAACTGAAGGACGGCGGCCCCTCGCCCGCGCGACAGATCACCGGCCTGCTCCCGCCGGACAAGCAGAAGATGCTCACCACCATGGACACGGCCGTGCTGCTGGAGAACAAGGGCGAGCTGGTCAAGGTGCTCAACAACGCCGTGAAGAGCCCCAAGCTCTACAACGAGGCCGCCTGGGCAGGAAAGACCCTCCCCGACGAGGCCAAGACCCTCCTCGGCGCGGCGGAGCGCCCCCCGGCCGACCAGGCCCGGCTGAACCGGCTGCTGCTCCACGCGGCCTACCCCGCCCTGGTGGCCGCGCCGTGAGCGGCCCCCTTCTGGAGGCGCAGGGCCTGCAAAAGGCCTTCAAGAAGCGCCAGGTCGTGCGCGGCGTCACCCTGGCCATCCAGCCGGGCGAGGTCGTGGGCCTGCTCGGCCCCAACGGCGCCGGGAAAACCACCACCTTCTCCATGATCGTCGGCCTCCTCCGGCCCGACGGCGGCACCATCCTCTTCCAGGGGCGGGACGTCACCCGCGAGCCCATGTACCGGCGCGCGCGTCTGGGCATCGCCTACCTGCCCCAGGAGCCCTCCGTCTTCCGCAACCTGACGGTGCGGCAGAACCTGCTCGCCATCCTGGAATACCAGCCCCTCGGCCGCGCCGAGCGCAACGCCCGCGCCGACCGCCTGCTCGAGGACCTGAACATCACCCACCTGGCCGCCAGCCCCGCCTACACCCTGTCCGGCGGCGAGCGCCGGCGCACCGAGATCGCCCGCGCCCTCGCCATCGAGCCCAAGGTCTTCCTCCTCGACGAGCCCTTCGCCGGCATTGACCCCATCGCCGTCGCCGACCTCCAGAACACCGTCTCCCGCATGCGGGACAAGGGCATCGCCGTCCTCATCACGGACCACAACGTGCGCGACACCCTCAAGATCACCGACCGCGCCTACATCATCAACGAGGGCGCCGTCCTCGCCGCGGGGACCCCGGAGGAGATTTCCGCCGACCCCCGCGTCCGCCAGATATACCTCGGCGAGCATTTCCGCCTCGACTGATGGGCGGCCCCAAAGGAAGACGCCCCCTCCCTCCCCGGCCTGAGGCATGCGAAACCGGCCATCCTTGTTTCGTCCAGACGCGCTACTCGTTGTGCAGGATGTTGTCGCCCCTTAACATCCACTTCCGCCCGGTGACGAGGGTGTAGAGGCGTCCGAAGGGGGTGCGGTTGATGGGGGCGGCGTCATAGAACTCGTGGGCCGCCAGGTCCTGGTCCATCACGGGGAGGAAGTCCCGGCCGATGTCGTCTTTGGACGGCACCCCGTCGGGACCGGGGGAGGTCACGGTCACTGCGCCCTCGGGCTGGTCCGGCGGGGCGAACTGGAAGGGGCGTTCCCAGGCGTCCAGCAGCGCGTCCGGCGGCAGGGGCTTGGAGAACAGGGGCCGCCACCATCGCGGGGCGTCCACGAAGGCCTCGGGATACCCGGGGGCGAGCCGCGCCAGCACCTGCGGGTCCAGGGGCAGGTCGGCGGCGTTCCCCATCCACAGCAGCTCCGGAAGGGCCGCGTTCCAGTCCAGGGGCGCGGCGGGATTCCCTTCCCCGGCAGCGGGCGGGGTGAGCAAACTTTCCATGGTGCCCTGTCCCGAGTCCGCCAACAGCCGGGCGCAGACGGTTTCCACCTGCCTCACCTGCCCGCAGGAAAAATTCGCGCGCGAGGCCTCGACCCGCTGCGTCATGCACACGCCCCCATGATGAATCAACAGCGCGGACAGCGCGCCCGCCGCCATCAGCGCAAGGGAGACGGCCCCGAGCGCCGCCCGTTTCAGGGGGCTCCGGGGGGGCGGGGGCTGCCGCCGCCCCTGGAGCGCGTTCAGCGCCAGAAACCCCAGACACCACAACGGCAGGAGCAGTCCGGAGGCGGAAAGCCCCCCGAACACATACATCGCCGGTATCTGGCCGAGGCCGGTGATCTCGCACAGGAGCGCCATGTAGGCCAAGGTGGCGAACGCCGCCAGGAAGAACGCGAGCACCCCCGAGGCCACCCGTCCCGTTTTCATGCGTTCCACCCTCCGTTTGCCGCTGTCCGCCTCCCCGGGGGAGGCATGGTGATCATAGTCCTTCCGGGGAAACCCGTCAAGCGGAGAAGGGCTCCCCGAATCTCCGGATAAGAAACGGCCGTGGACGCGTTCGGGGGAACGCACACCTCGGGCAGTCGCGCTGAAAGCGGCGGCGGTGTGAAAGGGGGGTGTTCACGCATGAGATGTGGAGAACCTGAGGTCTTCCGACAAGAGATTGCCGCGGCGGCCCGGGGCGGCCGCCTCGCAATGACGCGCGTTTTCCCGTCATTGCGAGCCCCTGACCGCCGTGGGCGGGAATTCTGTCCATGAAGCTATGGATACGGGTTTCCTTTCCCTCTTCACCCCGGAGGGGTGAGGGCCATTAGCCGGTGGTTGAGCGTCAGCGACACCACCGGGAACGGGTGACCCCTTTTCCTTTCTGGCACCCCGGCAGGGGTGCGGGACTCCGGGGTC
>JAAYBR010000038.1 GCA_012730045.1 Candidatus Hydrogenedentota bacterium
AATGCCGTATCGAAAGGAAGACGGCGGGGACGGACTTCGAGGTGGCACGGGCTTCCAGCCCGTGTCTTGGGTCATGGCTGCAGCCCAAGACACACGGGCTGGAAGCCCGTGCCACCTCGGTGCGCTTACTGGACGTCCTCCTGGAAATGCCGCATCTCAACCTGAAGTTGCTCTAGAATGGCGACGGAGAGCGCAACGGCATGAAACGGATTCTGCATGTGGACATGGACGCCTTTTTCGCGTCTGTGGAGGTGGTCCTGAACCCCCGCCTGCGCGGAAAACCCGTGGTGGTGGGGGGGGAGCCGGGGGATCCGCGAAGCGTGGTGTCCAGTGCCTCCTATGAGGCGCGCCACTACGGCGTCCGCTCCGCCATGCCCATCGCGGAGGCCCACCGGCTCTGCCCCGGGGCCGTGTTCCTGCGGGGCGACCACGGGGTGTACGAGGCCGTTTCAAGGCAAATCTTCACCCTGCTGGAAAGCGTGTCCCCCCGGGTGCACATGGCCTCCATAGACGAGGCCTATGTGGACATCACCGGCTCGCTGCGCCTGTTCGGGGGCGAGGACGCCCTGGCCGCCCTGCTCAAGCGCCGCATCCGGGAGGAGACGGGCCTGCCCTGCACCGTCGCCGTCGCGTCCAACAAGCTGGTGTCGAAAGTCGCGGCCAACGCGGTAAAACCCGACGGGTACATTTCCATCCCCGCGGGCGGCGAGGCGGACTGGCTCGCCCCCCTGCCCGTGGGCAAGCTCCCCGGGATCGGCCCCCGAACCCGGGGAACGCTGGAATCCATGGGCATTATGACCATTGGGGCGCTGGCCGCCGCCCCCGCGCCCGTGCTGGAGCCGGTCTTCGGGGTGCAGACCGCCCATGTGCTGCGCGCGACGGCCCTTGGCGTCGCCTCGGACGAGGTGGAAGCGGGGGCGGACGCCCCCAAGTCCATCAGCCGGGAGACAACCTTCCCCGAGGACCTCTCCGACTGGAAGCTGCTGGGGAATGTGGCCGCGCAGCTTCTGGAGCGCTGCGCCCACGCCCTCCGCGAGGAGGGCATGGAGACCCGGTGCCTCACCCTGAAAGTGCGGTACGGGGACTTCTCGACGCACACCTTCTCGCAGGCCCTGCCCGATCCGACGGCCCTGGACACGGTCCTGCTGGAGACGCTGCGCGGGCTGCTGCCAAAGGCCATGGCGCGGCGCGCGCGGGTGCGCCTCGTGGGGGTGGGGCTTTCCCGCCTTTCCTGGAACCAGCACCAAACCTCCCTGTTCACCCGCGAATCGGACGAAAAGTGGGAGCGTGTGCTGGAACGGGTGGACCGGGTGCGTGGAAAACTCGGATTCGACACGGTGCATCTCGGGGTGGTGAAGCCGCCGCCGAAAAGACGCCCCTGAGACGGGCGCCGCCCCCCGGACGGAAACAGCGGATCCCTCTAACACTTCCCTAACATTCCCCGCCTAGACTTTTTCCCAATGCGGCCGGGCGCGGGGAGATGCCGAGGGCGCACACCGGGAGTCAAGGTTCTTATGATGCGGATATCCGGTTCCATGAACGCTGCGAGACCGGCGGCCTTCTGCCTTCTGTGCGCGGCAATGGCGATGCTTCTTTCGGGATGCGGCGGGGGCGGCGCCCTGCCGCCCGACCGCGTCCGGCTGGACGAGCACGCCTCCGGCGACGGCCAGACGGACCTGCACGGCACCCTGCTGGAAAAGCCCTTCCGCGTGGTGGTGGAGAGCGCGGTGCAGCCCGGGCTGTTCGGCGGCAAGGGGGAGCGCCGGGGCATCGGCGGGGCAAAGGTCCAGTTTGAGGTGGAGGATGCGCGGACCGGGTCGGTCTTCGAGGAGTCCGGCGCGCAGGTTGCCGAAATCGCGAGCGACCCCGGCGGCAGCGCGGCGGCCCGGCTGCGTCTCGGAAAATGGTCGGGGGACGTGTGGGTGCGGGTTTCCCTGCCCGACTATCCGGCGATCAAGCCGGTGCGCATGCGCGCCGTGGGCGGGGTGAAGCGCATCGGCGAGGAGCTCGAAGGGGCCACGGAGGGCGAGATTCCCCGGTTCGGCGTCCAGCTCCAGCAGCCGGACGGCAGGCCCGCCGCGGGAATAGAGGTGTTTTTCCGCGTCGAGGGGGACAGCGGCCAGGAAAGCGCCGTCAAGGACAAGCGCGTGGTGACCGATGCCGGGGGCATGGCCGTCACCTCCTGGAAACTTGGGAAGTCCGTCGGGCAGTACTTCGCCTGCGTGGACATTTACGACAACCGCGAGGGGGTGACCGCCCAGGAGCGCTTTGACGTGCTCGCCCTGGAGTTTGAGGCCATGGCCATGGACAAAATACAGCTGTCCATGGTGCTGGTGGGCGGGCTGGCGATCTTCATCTTCGGCATGACCATCATGTCCAAGGGGCTCCAGCGCACGGCGGACAAGCGCCTGCGCTCGATCCTGCACTTCATGACGCAGAACCGCTTCTTCGCCGTCATCGCGGGCGCGCTCATCACCGGCGTCATCCAGTCCTCCTCGGCCATGACCGTCATGCTGGTCGGTTTCGTGAACGCCGGCCTGGTGGATCTGACCCGGGCCATCGGCGTGGTCTACGGCGCGAACATCGGCACAACCATGACGGCCCAGCTCATCGCCTTCAAACTGGACGAGATGGCCTATCCGGCCATCGCCATCGGCCTGCTGGTGGCGTCCCTGGTGAAGCAGCCCAAATGGCGCGCCGTCGGCGAGAGCGTCATGGGCTTCGGCCTCCTGTTCCTGGGCATGAACCTGATGTCGGACGTTCTGGAGCCGCTGCGCTACAGCCCCGAGTTCATCGGCTGGTTCGCCATGTTTGACTGCTCGCCGAAGACCCCCGGCGGGCTCATGCCCGTCTGGCCGACCCTCGTGAGCATCGCCATCGGCACGGCCATGACCTGCGTCATCCAGTCCAGCAGCGCCACCGTCGGCATCGTGCTGGCCCTGTGCAGCCAGGGCATCATCGGCTTCTACACCGCCGTGCCCCTCATTCTGGGCGACAACATCGGCACGACCATCACCGCCAACCTCGCGGCGCTCAACGCCAACCGCGACGCCAGGCGCGTCGCCCTGGCACACACCCTCTTCAATCTTTTCGGCACGGCGTACATGTTCGCCCTGTTCTTCGTGCCCCTGTGGGCGGGAAAGCCGCTCTTCCTGGGCTTTGTGGACTGGATGACGCCGGGCACGGTCTTCTCCGAGCACCCCGAGAACCTCATGCGCCACGCGGCCAACGCCCACACCTTCTTCAACCTGTTCAACGTCGTGGTCTTCCTTCCCCTGACCACCCTGCTTGCCAGGGTCTGCCAGTGGGTGATCCCGAGGGTGGAGGCGGAGCGGGAGACGGTGCTCCAGTACCTGGAGCCCAACCTGCTGAAGGCGCCCGCCATCGCCCTGCAGCAGGCGGTGCGCGAGGTCATCTTCATGGTCCGCAGGGGCCAGAAGTCCATGACGGAGAGCTGCCTGCTCATCACCGGGCAGAACGAGTCGCTGGCCGACGCGGTCATCAAGCGGGAGCAGCTCATAGACCGGCTCCAGCGCGAGATCATCGAGTACCTCGTCGCCCTGTCCCGCCGCGAGGTGGAGCCCTCCGTCTCCGCCCTCATCCCCAAGATGATCCACGTGGTCAACGACGCGGAGCGCCTCGGCGACCACGCCGAGGAAATGGTCCACGTCTACTGGGTCATGCAGGAGAGCGGCGCCCCGCCCACCCCGGAGGGCATGCGCGAGCTCATCGCCATCAACGACTGCCTCAACCTCCAGTTCGAGGCCATCTACGCCATCCTGGAGGGCGAGAACCCCGGGGCCATCGAGCAGGCCACCAACGCCCACGAGGCCCTCACCGAAATGCTCCGGAAATGCACCGACAGCCATGTGCACCGTCTCGACGCCGGCCAGTGCGACGTCCAGTCCAGCGTCCTCTTCCTCGACGTGCTCAGCCACATGGAGCGCGTCGGCAACCACCTGCTCAACATCGCCGAGCGCGCCGGCGCCATCCTCGAGGAGGTCCGTTGAGGCGCCCGCGTTTGCTTTCCCCCGGGAAAACCCCCTAGAATAAGCCCGCGACCGCCCCCGTGCACACCGGCATGCGGGGCGGTTCTCCTGCCGGGCGGCCCCTTTCTGGCCGTTTCCGCGCCCCCAATCCCCCCGGTGCTGGAGTGGTGTTCCATGGAAAAAATCGTCAGCCTGTGCAAGCGGAAGGGCTTCATCTTCCAGTCGAGCGGCATCTACGGCGGCATCAACGGCTGCTGGGACTTCGGCCCCCTCGGCGTGGAGCTCAAGCGCAACCTGAAGAACGACTGGTGGTACAACTTCGTCCAGACCCGGGACGACATGGTGGGGCTGGACGCGAGCATCATCACGCACCCGCAGGTGTGGGTGGCCAGCGGGCACGTGGAGAACTTCCACGACATGCTGGTGGACTGCAAGGACTGCCGCAAGCGGTTCCGCCAGGACCACCTGGAGACGGAGCGGTGCCCCGACTGCGGCGGCGAGCTGACGGAGCCGAAGGCCTTCAACAGCATGCTGCGCACGCGGCTCGGCGTGAGCGACGACTCGTCGGTGGAGACCTACCTGCGCCCCGAAACCTGCCAGTCCATCTTCGTGGACTTCAAGGAGGTCTACTCCTCCACGCGCGTGCGCATCCCCTTCGGCATCGCGCAGATCGGCAAGAGCTTCCGCAACGAGGTGAACCCGCGCAACTTCATCTTCCGCAGCCGCGAGTTTGAGCAGATGGAGATCGAGTTCTTCTGCCGGCTGGAGGAGGAGGACGCGTGGTTCGACCGGTGGCAGGCCGACATCTGGAAGTGGTACCTGGACCTGGGCATCAAGGAGTCCGGGCTCCGCTGGTACGAGCACCCCAAGGAGTCGCTGGCGCACTACTCCAAGCGCACCGTGGACGTGGAGTACGAGTTCCCCTTCGGCTGGGGCGAGCTGCAGGGGCTGGCCAACCGCGGCACCTTCGACCTGACCGCCCACGGCGCGCACTCGGGCAAGGACCTGAGCTTCTTCGACGCGGAGAAGAACGAGCGCTTCGTCCCGACGGTCATCGAGCCGTCGGCGGGCGCCGACCGCACCACCCTCGCCGTGCTCTGCGACGCCTACGACGAGGAGGAGGTCTCGGGCGAGACCCGCGTGGTCATGCGCTTCGTGCCGAAGCTCGCCCCCATCAAGGCGGCCATCCTGCCGCTGGTCAAGAAGGACGGCCTCGCGGAGATCGCGGAGGAGCTGGAGAAGAAGCTGCGACGCAAGTTCAACACCTACTACGACCAGGCCGGCGCCATCGGCCGCCGCTACCGCCGCCAGGACGAGATCGGCACCCCGTACTGCGTCTGCGTGGACTTCGAGACGAAGGAGAACGGCACGGTCACCGTGCGCGACCGCGACACGATGGAGCAGACGCGCGTCCCCATGGACGAGCTCGCCGACTACATCGGGATGCGGGTCTCCTTCGAGCGGGACTGATGCCGCTGCGCCCCGGACACGCCGCGCCCCGCGCGGGGCTGCTGGTGACCGCGGTGTGCCTATGGGCGTGCGCTGTCTTCGGGCAAACGGAGACCGCGGCGCCCGTTGACGTGGAATTCACGGCGGTCGCGGCCGACTTCTCCGCCGCGCCGAAACGCGAAAACCAGGACTTCCCCCTCGCCGACCAGAAGAACAGCGCGGGCTGGACCCGGCTGGGCGCCTTCTGGGACGAGTTTGACGGAGACACCCTGGACACGAAGAAGTGGTGGCCCAAGAACCCCACCTGGGAAGGACGGCCCCCCGGCCGCTTCGACGAGGCCAACGTCTCGGTGTCCGGCGGACAGCTCCACCTCGCCGCGCGCCCGCTGGCCGCGCCCGAAATGGTCCCCGGCGGGAAGCCGTGGACCCATGCCACCGCCGCCGTCCAAAGCCGGGAAACGGTTCTCTACGGCCATTTTGAGGTGCGGGCCAAAATGATGCCCGCCTGCATCTGCAACGCCTTCTGGTTCTACCACGCCACGCCGGAACGCTGGACGGAGCTGGACGTCTACGAGATCGGCGCGCGCGCCCCGGAAAAGCAGCGGAAGGTCCACCTCACGGCCCATGTCTTCCGCACGCCGGAGAGTCAGACCCACCGGCAGTGGTCGGACGCGCTGGACGCGCCCTTCGACCCGGCGGCGGATTTCCATGTCTACGCCCTCGACTGGACCCCGGAAAGGCTGCGGTGGCATGTGGACGGACTCCTGGTGCGCGAGGGGCCAAACACGCACTGGCACCAGCCACTCACCCTGAACCTCGACGTGGAAATCATGGAGGAGTGGTTCGGCCCGCCGAAGGGGGGCGAACTCCCCGCGGTGTATGACGTAGACTATGTGCGCGCCTGGACGCGGGAAGCGTCCGGCGCGGAAAAGAAACCCTGACCGGCCCATGAAACGCAAGAACCTGGACAAGAAAAAGCGCGCCGCGGTGCGGGAGAAGGACTGGGAACGCCACGGCGACACGGCGTTTTCCCATGATCTGGCCCGCCACCGCCGCGCCATGGCCAGGCTCCCGGAGACCGCCATCTCCGCCGGGCAGGACGCGCTGCCGGCGGACTTCACCCCGAACGCCGTGGTCATCGCGCACGCGAAGAAGTGGGTCTTTGTGCAGCTCACGGGGGAGCTTACGGGACAGCCCCGGGAACGCATCTGCCTCATTGACGAGCGCCTGCACGAGGGGGAGGACTCCCTGATCGCCCCCGGGGACCGGGTCTATGTGGAGTTTGAGGGGGAGGACGCCTTTGTCCGCGGGGTCGCCCCGAGAACGTCGGCGCTGGGGCGTCCGGCGGGCGCGCACGACCGGCTCAAGCGCCAGGTGCTCGCGGCCAATGTGGACCAGCTCGTGATCGTGGCCGCCCTGGTCCATCCGCGGTTCCGGCCGGGATTGGTGGACCGCTACCTGATCACGGCGGAGACCGGCGGCGTGCAACCCCTGCTGGTGCTGAACAAGGCGGACCTCGCGGAGGGGGAGGTGGAGGAGCTGGCCATCTACCTCGACCTGGGCGTGACGGTGGTCCGCACGAGTTGCGTGACCGGCGAGGGGCTCGACACGCTCCGCACGCTGCTGGCGGGGAAGACCTCGGTCTTCTCCGGACACAGCGGCGTGGGGAAAACCTCGCT